>NZ_RAWC01000090.1:0-32539 GCF_003611685.1 Corallococcus sp. CA049B
GACCTGGAGGATGTCGAAGGGGCGCAGGGGGATGGGCGGGGGGAACAGCTGGAGTTCGTACGCGTCCTTGAACGCGGCGATGAGGCGGCGGGGCGCGGTGAGGATGTGGTCCGAGCGCGACACCGCCAGCGGCGCGATGAGGAAGTAGGGCACGCGCACGGCGATGCGGCGCGGGGGCAGGCCGCGCTGGGCCAGGGCCAGGTCCACCGCGCCCACGCCGTCGCCCTTGGGGCTGATGAGGATGTGGGACAGCTTCAGGTAGGTGTCCACGTCCAGCTTGCGGCGCACGGTGGGGTGGTCCTTGCGCACCACGCAGACGAAGTCCTCGGTGAGGAGCTTCTGCTGGCGCAGGCCCGGCCCGGACGGCACGGGCGCGACGATGATGGCCAGGTCCACCTCGCCCGTCTCCAGGTGGCTGGGGAAGGTGTTGCTGTCCACGTGCAGCACGCTCAGGTCCACGCCGGGGGCCTCGCGGCCCAGGAGCTCCAGCGCGCCCGGCAGCAGCACCGACCCGAAGAAGTCGCGCGTGGCCACGGTGAAGCGGCGGGTCGCGGTGGCGGGCTCGAACGCGGGCTCGTCGCGCAGGGCCCGCCGCAGCTCCGCCAGCCCCCGCTTGAGCGGCGCGGCCAGGGCCTGCGCGCGCGGCGTCAGCACCATGCCGCCCCGGCCGCGGATGAGGAGCGCGTCGCCCAAGAGCTCCCGCAGCTGCGCGAGCGCGTGGCTCATCGCGGACTGGGTGAGGCCCACGCGCGCGGCGGCGCGGGTGACGTGCACCTCGTGCAGCAGCGCGTCCAGCGCCACCATCAGGTTGAGGTTGATGCCGGAGAGGTCCACCTCCGCGAAGGAGGGCGCTGGGGTTTCATGAGCGCGGCGCATGGGCGCATGCATAGCATGCAGTGGCCTCATGCAGGGCGCGGGGGCACTGTTGAGCCATCTCGCGGTCGCTGGAGGCACCCCATGTCCATCGTCATCAACACCCCGAACAGCAACATCGGCCGTCCCCTCGTGGAGCAGCTGCTGAAGGCGGGCAAGCAGGTCACCGTCATCTCTCGCACGCCGGAGAAGGTGGCGGACCTGGTGAAGCTGGGCGCGAAGGGGGTGCAGGGCTCCATCGACGAGCAGGCCACGCTGGACGCGGCGCTCGCTGGCGCGGAGGCGTTGTTCTGGCTGTCTCCGCCCGCCATCCGCCCGGACTTCCACGACTGGTCGAAGGCCAACGGCCAGCGGGCCGCGGAGCGCGTGAAGGCGCACGGCGTCAAGCGCGTGGTGATGCTCTCCAGCGTCGGCGCGCAGAGCGGGGCCGGCACGGGGCCGGTGTCCGCGATGAAGACCATTGAAGAGGCCTTCCAGGCGGCGGCGCCCCACGTCGTCAGCCTGCGCGCGGGCTTCTTCATGGAGAACCTGCTGCGCGACGTGCAGGGGCTGGCGAAGGCGGGCGCGCTCTTCAGCGCGAACCCGGAGACGAAGGCGTTCCCCATGGTCGCCACGGCGGACATCGCGGCCAAGGCCGCCGAGGTGCTGCTGGATCCGTCATGGACGGGCCACCGCTACGTGGGGGTGCACGGGCCCCAGGACCTCACCTATCCGGAGGTCGCCAGCATCCTCACCCAGGTGCTGGGCCAGCCCGTGAAGTACGTGCGGGTGGGGCTGGAGGACCTGCGCAAGGGCATGGCGGGCGCGGGCATGCCGGCCTTCGCGGTGGACACCTTCGTGGAGATGTACGGCGCCATCCTGGACGGGCGCATGGACCCGGCCGAGCCGCGCTCGAAGGAGACCACCACGCCCACCACGCTGGCGGAGTTCGCCAGCACCGTGCTCAAGCCGGCGGTGGAGCAGGCGCGCGCGTCGTGACGGTGTCGCCCGGGTGGGGACCCGGGTACAACGTGACTGGTCTTGTCTGGGATTGAGAGCCTGAGAATCCAGGGGGTTGGGTCCTGGCCTGGGGATTGCGTTGAGCGCGGGCCATTGCGCTCAACACCATCCCGTCCGGCACGAGCGCCGCCGTGTGTGCCGGACTGACAGGCGTGCTCGACATGAGAAGACCGGTGGTCGTGTGGCTGTGCCTCTTGCTGGGGGTGACGGCGTGTGACGGTGTTGCCTCACGTCCGCGCGAAGAGGTGGGAGTCACTTCGGAGTCACGGCTCGGCGCCAACCCAGGGGCGGCTGAAGCCCGGAGCGCGGCGGTGCGCGCGTGGCGGGAGGCGCCGTCGGAAGCCGGGGCCCGCGCGTTGGCGCACGCGTACTTTCCGGAGTGGGCGCCCGGTGGTGACGCCGTGGGTTCGGACGCGTCGCCGTCGGCCCTGCGCGTGACGGTGCCCCAGACGGCCACGGGGACGCTGGAGGTGGAGACGCGGGGCCTGACGTTCCGGGCGAGGCGGCACGGCGTGGAAGAGCAGGGCGTCCCGTTGAAGGACCGCGCCGCCGCGCCGCACTTCTGGGCGCAGGTGGGGGCGCGTTCGACGGACGCGTCCGGCCGCTGGGTGACGTCCCGCGTGGAGGAGTACGACGTCGCGCCGGAGGGCGCCGTCGAGCACCGCGCGCGCTACACGGTGGAGGTGCCCGAGGGCATCGTCACGGTGCGCGACCTGGGGGACTACCTGGAGTTCGCGGACGCGCAGGGTGTGCCCCAACTGCGCATGCACGCGCTGGTCGCGCGAGACGCGGAGGGGCTGAGCCGCGAGGGCACGGTCCAGTTGCACGGCGCGGTGCGCGTGCCGGGCGCGGGGCCGGCTCGCTACGCGCTGACGGGACGAAGCCTCGACGTGGCGATGGCCGTGGACCTGCGCGGGATGCAGGGGCCCGTGGTCGTGGATCCGGGCTGGTCATCGACGGGCAGCATGGCCTCGAACCGCATGAACCACACGGCGACGCTCCTGCCTTCGGGCAAGGTGCTCGTCACGGGTGGACGGTCGACCTACGTCCAGTCGACGGCGATGCGCACGGTGGAGATCCATGACCCGTTGTCCGGAACCTGGGCCGGTGTCGCGCCGATGGCGGAAGGACGCGTGTTTCACACCGCGACGATGCTCACCTCGGGACGGCTGCTCGTGGCGGGCGGAGTCACCTCCACCGCGGAGGGCGTCGCGACAAGCGAACTGTTTGACCCGGAGACAGGGAGCTGGAGCCCCGCGGACGTCATGACCACCAGTCGTGCCTTCCACACCGCGACGCATCTCCAGGATGGACGCGTGTTGGTGGCGGGCGGAATCGCGCCCGGTGGTGCGAGGCATGCATCCGCGGAGGTGTTCAATCCCGCGACGGGGAGCTGGAGCCCGGTCGCGAACATGGCGGTAGGGCGGTCCCATGCCATCGCGACGCTGCTGCCATCGGGGGCGGTGCTCGTGAGTGGAGGAGGCACGGTCAATACCGCTGAGATGTTCAACCCCACGACGGAGCAATGGGAGCCCGCGGGCGCCCCTTCCGTGAATCGACAGAGCCACGCCGCGACGCTGCTCCCAGATGGAAAAGTCCTGGTCAGTGGCGGCTCGATCACGGGCGGCACGACGTTCCTGGCCTCCACGGAGCTCTTCGACCCCTCCACGCGGCTCTGGAAGACCCAGGCGTCGATGGGGACGGCGCGGTGCTGGCACTCCTCGAGCCTGCAGCCTGATGGTTCCGTGCTGGTGCTTGGCGGTTCGTCCGTGGATCAGCCCAACAACAGCGGCTACTACAACGTGTTGGCCACCTCCGAGATTTATGTTCCTGCGAGGGGAACCTGGCAGCAGGGCAGCTCACTCAATAAAGGCCGTGCGCAACACACCGCGACGCTGTTGCCCTCGGGACGCATCCTGGCCACGGGAGGCGTCTATCAAGTCTACGGGGTTGGCCAGACCTATCTGAACACCGCGGAGGTGCTGGAGTCCGCGGGGCAGTGGAGCCAGGCTCCAGCCTTCGGCGCGCCGCGCATGAAGCACACCGTGACACCGCTTCCGTCCGGCCAGTTGTTGGCCGTGGGAGGCGAGGATGCCAGCGGGGCGCTCTCCACCACGGACCTCTACGACCGTCACGGGGCACGGTGGGGAGGGGCTGGCTGGATGCTCAGGCCGCGCACCCAGCACACCGCGACCCTGCTGCCCTCGGGCCGCGTGCTCGTCACCGGAGGCTCGGATGGGTTCGCGCCCGTCCCCGAAGCGGAGCTGTATGACGCGGCCTCCAGCCAGTGGCTGCCCGCGGGCCGGATGTCCGTGGAGCGCGCGCGGCACACCGCGACCCTGCTGCCTTCCGGCAAGGTGTTGGTGACGGGCGGCAGGAGCTACTACGGCGTCCACGCCACCGTGGAGCTGTATGACCCGCGCAGCGGCCTGTGGACCGCCGCGAGCCCCATGGCCGTGCCGCGCGCCTCGCACACCGCCACGCTGCTGCCCAACGGCAAGGTGCTGGTCGCGGGCGGCACCAACGGCACCGCGCCGCTCAACACCGCCCAGGTCTACGACCCGGCCACGGACACGTGGGGCGCCGTGCTCACGATGCTCACGGCCCGGGAGGATCACACCGCGACCGTGCTGGCCTCCGGCAAGGTGCTGCTCGTCGGTGGCATCACCACCGGCGGCGGGGCCACGGCCGAAGTGGAGCAGTTCGATCCAGGCCTCAACTCCTGGGCCCGCCTTGCCCGACTGGGGGTCCCGCGCGCGGGCCATGCCGCGACGCTGCTGCCCTCCGGCGATGTCGTCATCACAGGAGGCCACAGCGGCGCGGAGAGCTACTTCAACAGCGTCGAGCGCTTCGAGGCCACCACCGCCACCTGGGACTTCCTGGCCCCCATGGTGACCGCGCGCACGGGACACGCCGCGACGCTGCTGCCCACGGGAGAAGTCCTGGTCTCCGGCGGACGGAACAGTACGGTGCTCGCGTCCGTGGAATCCTTCGACCCCGTGTCCGCGGTCGCTTCCGCGCGGCCCACGCTCGACGCGCCTCGCATCCTGTCGCCGGGTGCCACGTTCATCGCGACGGGCACCCGGCTGCGGGGCCCCTCTGGAGGCAGTGGCGCCAACACCGGCTCCTCCGCGAACGACGCCCCCGTCGTCCGGCTGATGAACGTGGAGAGCGGAGCTGTCTTTGGGGTGAAGGGCGTGACGGACTGGCAGGACGGCAAGCAGTTCTCCGCGCGCGCTCCAACGGTCCCTGCCGGACAGTACCTGTTGCTCGTCACGGTCCAGGGCGTCACCGGCGGACGCATGGTGCGCGTCACCGACGAGAACGCCGCCCCCGTCGCGCTCAACGCCTCCCTGTCCGTGTCGAAGAACACGCCCATCGCCGTGACGCTGAATGGCGTGGACGCGGACTCGGACTCGCTGACGTACGCCATCGTCCAGGCGCCCCAGCACGGCACGCTGTCCGGCGCGGGCGCATCCCACGTCTACACGCCCCAGCCCGGCTACAGCGGCCTCGACACGTTCACCTTCCGCGTGAGCGACGGCGTCGCGGACTCCAACCTGGGCACCGTGACGCTGCGGGTGAGCAACTCCATCCCGGTGGCGCTCGCCTTCGCCGTCACGACCTCCAAGGCGAAGCCCGTGCAGCTCACGCTCTCCGGCCAGGACGGCGACGGAGACGCGCTCACCTTCCGCGTCCTCACCCAGCCCTCGCGCGGCACGCTGTCCGGCACCGCGCCGGACCTGACGTACACGCCCAACGCGGGCCACACCGGCACGGACTCCTTCACCTACCGGGTGAATGACGGGACCATCGACTCCTGGCCCGTGACCGTGACGCTCGGCACCGTGAACCTGGCCCCCGTGGCACGAAGCGCGTCGCTCACCACCGTGGTGGGGCAGGGCGTGCCCGTCACCCTGGAGGCCACCGACGCGGATGGAGACACGCTGACGTACAGCGTGCTCCAGCTCCCCGCGCACGGCACGCTCTCCGGCACCGCCCCCCACGTCATCTACACGCCGCAGGCTGGCCACGAGGGCCCCGACACCTTCACCTTCCAGGCGCATGACGGCACCACCGCGTCCCCTCCCGCCACCGTCACCCTCACCACCGTCGCGCAGGTGCCTCATGCGCCCGCGGTGCCCGTGCTCCGCTCGCCCGCCGACAGCGCGCTCGTGTCCTCGGGTGAGGTCACCTTCACGTGGGACGCCTCGCTCGACCCGGAGGGCGACGCGGTCAGCTACCGGTTGGAGTTGAGCCGTGACGGTGCCGTCATCGCGTCGCTCAACGCCGCGGGCACGACGCTCACGCTGCCCGGGACGCTGTCACCCGGCACGTACACGTGGCGCGTGGAGGCGCAGGACTCCCAGGGACACCGCAGCGGCTTCTCCCCGCCCGCGTCCTTCAACGCGATGCCGGCCACGCTTGGGCGGATGTCCGGCGGACAGGGGCTCGCGGAGGCGGAGAACGCCCCCGGCGGCTTCGCGTGCTCGGCGGGGGGCCCCTCGGGGTGGGCCCCCTGGCTCGGGACCCTCGTCGTGCTCGCCTGGGGCTTGCGGCGCCGGCGCGTCCGGTAGTCCGGTGACGCCGCGGACGCTCCGCCCCACGCGCGGGGCGTCCGCCCGTTCCCTCGCATCAGGAACAGGAGGGGGAAACGTCCGCTTCCCCGTCCCCTCCCTGAGAACTGGTGCACGATGGGGGCCTGCCGGAGATTGCTCCGGTACGGTCACCCCACGGAAGAAGAGCGCACCATGGACGAGCAACGCCCCGCCACGCCCCCGGCCCGGACGGACCCCTCCATCGACCTGCTCCACCAGCGGACCCGCCAGCCGCTGGAGGTCCTCTTCTCCCCCCGCAGCGTCGCGGTGGTGGGGGCGAGCGAGCGGCCCGGCAGCGTGGGCCGCACCGTCCTCTGGAACCTCATCAGCAGCCCGTTCGGCGGCACCGTCTACCCGGTGAACCCGCAGCGCCCCAACGTGCTCGGCATCAAGGCGTGGCCTTCCTTACGCGCGCTGCCGGAGGCCGTGGACCTGGCCGTCATCGTCACCCCCGCGAAGTCCGTGCCGGCCATCATCCGCGAGTGCGCGGAGGTCGGCGTGAAGGGCGCCATCATCATCTCCGCGGGTTTCAAGGAGACGGGCCCGGAGGGCGCGAAGCTGGAGCAGGAGGTGCTGCACATCGCGCAGGCCGCGAACCTGCGCATCATCGGCCCCAACTGCCTGGGCGTGATGCGCCCCACGAGCGGCTTCAACGCCACCTTCGCCAAGGGGATGGCCCGCCCAGGCAACGTGGCCTTCATCAGCCAGTCCGGCGCGCTGCTCACCTCCATCCTCGACTGGAGCCTTCGCGAGGCCGTGGGCTTCAGCGCCTTCGTCTCCGTGGGCTCCATGCTGGACGTGGGCTGGGGAGACCTCATCGACTTCCTCGCGGATGATCCGATGACGCGCTCCATCCTGCTGTACATGGAGTCCATCGGCGACGCGCGCGCCTTCCTGTCCGCCGCGCGCGAGGTGGTCCTCACCAAGCCCATCATCGTCATCAAGGCCGGCCGCACCGCGCAGGCCGCGCAGGCCGCCGCGTCCCACACCGGCACGCTCGCCGGCAGCGACGAGGTGCTCTCCGCAGCCTTCCGCCGCGCGGGCGTGCTGCGCGTGGACTCCATCGAGGACCTGTTCCACATGGCGGAGGTGCTGGCCCGCCAGCCCCGGCCCTCCGGCCGCAGGCTCACGCTGCTCACCAACGCGGGCGGCCCCGCCGTGCTCGCCACGGACGCGCTCGTGTCCGGCGGCGGTGAACTGGCCGTGCTGTCCGACGACACCCGGAAGCAGCTGGACGGCTTCCTGCCGCCGCCGTGGAGCCACGCCAACCCGGTGGACATCCTGGGAGACGCGGACGCGGAGCGCTACGCGAAGGCGCTGGAGACCACCGGCGCGGACCCCAACAGCGACGGCCTGCTCGTCATCCTCACCCCGCAGGACATGACGGAGCCCACCCAGACGGCGGACCGCCTCAAGGGCTACGCGAAGCTGCCCGGCAAGCCCGTGCTCGCCAGCTGGATGGGGGGCTCCGAAGTGGCCGCCGGCGAGCGCATCCTCAACGACGCGGGCATCCCGACCTTCGGCTACCCGGACACCGCGGCCCGCGTCTTCAACTACATGTGGCGCTACTCGGACAACATCGCCGGGCTCTATGAGACGCCCACGCTGGCGGAGGAGCCCACCGGCGGAGGCCGCGACGTGGCGCGCGCCCTGGTGGACGAGGCCCGCGCCTCCGGCCGCATCCTCCTGTCCGAGTACGAATCCAAGCGCCTCCTGGCCGCCTACGGCATCCCCACCGTGGAGACGTGGCTCGCCCTGTCGGAAGACGAGGCGGTGGAGAAGGCCCGTGCGCTGGGCTTCCCCGTGGTGCTCAAGCTGCACTCGCTCACGGTGACGCACAAGACGGACGTGGGCGGCGTGCGGTTGGACCTGCGCGACGAGGCGCAGGTGCGGGAGGCCTACCGCGCCATCCGCGACGCGCTCACGGAGCGGGGCCTCCAGGACGCGTTCCACGGCGTCACCGTGCAGCCCATGGCGAAGCTGGACGGCTACGAGCTGATATTGGGCAGCAGCCTGGACGCGCAGTTCGGACCGGTGCTGCTCTTCGGCGCGGGCGGCACGCTGGTGGAGGTGATGCAGGACCGGGCCCTGGGCCTGCCGCCCCTCAACACCACGCTGGCGCGGCGGATGATGGAGCGCACGCGCATCCACCACGCGCTCAAGGGCGTGCGCGGCCGGGCCCCCGTGGACCTGGGCGCGCTGGAGCGGCTGATGGTGCGCTTCAGCCAGCTGGTGGTGGAGCAGCCCCTCATCCGCGAGCTGGACATCAACCCGCTGCTCGTCTCCGGCGAGCGCCTCATCGCGCTGGACGCGCGCGTGGTGCTGCACCCGCCGGACGTCCAGGCCGCGTCGCTGCCGAAGCTCGCCATCGAACCGTACCCGCACCAGTACGCGAAGGTGCTCACGCTGAAGAACGGCGAGCAGCTCCTGGTGCGCCCCATCCGCCCGGAGGACGAGCCCGCCATGGGCCGCTTCCACCAGGCGCTCTCCGAACAGACCGTGTTCATGCGCTACGCGGGCCTGATGAAGCTCAGCCAGCGCGTGGCCCACGAGCGCCTGGCGCGCATCTGCTTCAACGACTACGCGCGGGAGATGGCGCTCGTCGCCGAGCGGCCGTCGCCGGACGGGAAGGGCGGGGGAGAGATTCTGGCGGTGGGCCGGCTCACGCGCCTGCGCGGCACGAAGGACGCGGAGTTCGCCATCACCGTCAGCGACCCCGCGCAGCGGCTGGGCCTGGGCACGGAGCTGCTCCGGCGGCTGGTGGATATCGGGAAGGACTGGGGCCTGCGCCGCATCGTCGCGGACATCCTCACGCGCAACCGCGGCATGCAGGCCGTCAGCAAGAAGCTGGGGTTCACCCTCGTGGAACACGAGGAGCTGGCCCCGGACATGGTCAAGGCCGTGAAGGTGCTCCACGGCTGACCGTGCCCGGGGCTCCCCGGTGCTACGGGACTACACGTCGTCGCAGGGCGTGCCCAGCCGCGCGCCCGTGTAGACGCCCAGCTCGTTGTAGATGAAGGGCAGGTTCTCACCCACCGGCACCGCGCGCAGCTTCTGGCGCTTGCTCTTCACCACCCAGAACGACGGCTCCTCGCGGTCCACCACGAGGCGCAGGTCGCCGCCCTGCGTGGAGAAGATCTCTCCCTGCGAGTCGGTGACGACGTTGAGCATCTTCTGCTGCTTCACCTGGCCGCGCTGGCCCGTGAAGATGCGGAAGCTCTTGTTGTCCGCGCCGATGCCGCGCTCCACCAGGTAGTACACGCCCTTGTCGTCGCGCAGCAGCGCGTACGGCTGGAACTTCACCGGGCTGGGCTGGTAGGCGGCCTTGCGCAGGAGCTCCTTGGCCTGATCCGCCGGCACCGGCTGCTGCGGCAGGGTCTTCTCCCCGCAGCTGAGCGTGCACGTCTTCAGGTCCTCGCTGAGCTTCAGATACGAGACGACCCGGTAGTCCATGCCGCGGAAGTTGTCGTTGGCCTTGGGGTTGAAGAAGCGGGGCTCGAAGAAGCCGCCCTCCGTGGCGTTGGGGTAGCCCACGGGCGCCACCTGCGTGAACGTCTTGCCGTCCCCGTAGTACAGCTCGCCGTCGTGCTCGGGCGTCTGGGGCAGGAGGACCGTGTAGTGGCCCTTGCCGTCCGCGCAGACCTTCGCGGACTCCAGCACCATGCGGTCGCGCAGCTTCTCCTCCTTCTTCCAGGGCGGATCCAGCGCGAGCGCGGCTTGCGGGGCCAGGACGAGCCCCAGGGCGATGACCATGTGTCGAAGCGTCATTGTCAGTGGGCTTTCGTTCTAGAGGGTGTCGGTGAAGAAGGAGGTGGTGGCGTCCGGCTGGACCGTCTCACCGGAGGTCACGGTCCAGATGACCTTCTGGGCCTCCAGCTTCAGCGCGGCCTTCGCGTCCATGCGGCACTCCACCGTCTGGAGCTTCTGCTGGACGGTGCGCTTCGCCTCGTCGGAGCGCTCGCACAGCTTCTGGAGCGACTCCAGCGGGCCCGCGCAGTAGCTGCCGAAGGACATCTCGTTGATCTGCGCGTCCGTGATGGAGTCCCAGGACACGGTGGACGTCAGCTTGGAGCCGCACGCCTTGTTCGTCGCCGCCAGGGCCTCCGCGAGCTGCGTCTCCGCCTGGTTCGCCCAGAACTTGCGGTCGAACGCGAGCATCCCCTGGTACTTCTTGTCGCCTTCCAGGTCCGCGTAGCGCTCGAAGACCTTCTCCACCTTCAGCGCGCCCGTCTTGCCCGTGTCCGGCTTCAGGTGCGTGTAGCCCGTGTGGTTCACGCCGCTGAAGATGAGGTCCTCGTAGCCGCCCCGGTCCTCCACGGAGACGAAGCGCTGCTTGCGGCCGCGCCACAGCGTCCAGTACTCCACGGCGCGGCGGTCCTGGCCCACCGACGCGACCAGCACCTGACCGTCCAGCTCGCTCTTCGTGCCTTCGAACGCGACCAACGCCTTCTTCGCGTCACCGGGCTCCAGCGCGATGAGGGTGATCTTCTCGCCGGCCTCGTTGGAATACACCTTGCCGGTGACAGGCTTCGTGCCCGCCACCTCGCTGTCGGGCCGCACGCCCCGGGAACACCCCAGGGACAGCGCCACGACCCCCACTGCCAGTAGCACTCTCACGACGACTCCTTGGATTGCGGGCGCGCCCCCGCTCTGGAGTTTCCGCGCGCCCGGACGACCCTACAGGTCGATATCGTACTGCGAACAGTATTGTCGGACCCTTGGACGTTCCGTTGCCGGTACGCGGGTCCATTGTGCTCGCGCGTTCGCCAGGTCGTGCTGCTGGCAGTACACGCGGGTGAGCAGCGAGAACGACAGGCCGGTGATCTTCGTGCGCTGGCTGCGCCGGATGTGGCGCAGCGCTTCCGCCGTGTTCGACGCGTCCAGCGCCTTCTGCGCCGCCGCCAGGTCCTCGCGCACGCTGTCCGGCATGGACTCGGGGGCGACGCGAGGCTTCGGCTTCGTGTTCACCGTGGGCGGGTCCGCCGTGGGGTGCTTGGGCTCCTCCGGCTCCGTCTGCTGGGGCTCCGGGTCCACGGGCGGCTTCGTCTCCACCTGCTGCGTCACGACCACGGCGGGCGGCGGGGTGACAGGCGCCGCGGGCCGGGCTTGCGGCTGGGCCGGGGGATTCACCACGGCGACGGCGGGCGGCGTCACGTCCGGGCGCTTCCAGAAGAAGGCGACCGCGAACGCGATGATGACCGCCATCCCCACCGCCACGGCCACCGGCCACTTCGGGCGGGCGGGGGCCAGCGGCTGCGCGGCCAGGGACTCCGTCCGGGGCCCGGAAGCAGGAGGGGACGTATCCTGGCCGGCGTGGGGACGCATGCCCACCGTGGGGATGTGCTCCTCGCGGTCCGGCGGGCGCGGCGCCGAGGGCGGCGGGGCCGTGGGCGCGGTGGGGCGCGAGCGCTGCTCCGGCTTCATTTCCGCGAGCGTCTGGAGCGGGCTGCCCGTCAGCTCCAGGATGAACGCGCCCACGTCCGGGTAGCGGTCCTCCGGCTTCTTCGCCATCGCGCGGGAGATGGCCGCCACCACGTGCGGCGGCGTCCCGGGCGCCAGCGTCAGGAGCGGCGGGGGCTCCAGGTGGACGATCTGGTAGATGAGCTCCGCGACGTTCTCGCCGGAGTAGGGCGGCCGGCCCGCGAGCATCTCGTAGACGATGCAGCCGAACGCGAAGAGGTCCGTGCGCGCGTCCACGTTGCTGTTGTGGCCCATGGCCTGCTCGGGGGCCATGTACTGCGGCGTCCCCATCAGCACGGAGTCCAGCGTCATCACCGTGCGCGCGTCCACGAGCTTGGAGATGCCGAAGTCGAGCAGCTTCACGCGCTCGCCCACGACCCCGCCCGCTTCCGTGGGCACGAGGAACACGTTGCCCGGCTTCAGGTCGCGGTGCACCACGCCCGCGCGGTGCGCCGCCTGCAACGCCGCGCCCATCTGCCGCGTGATGGAGAAGACCTCCTCCAGCGGCAGCTGCTTCTGCTTGCGCAGCCGGCGCGACAGCCCCTCACCGCGCAGGTACTCCATCACCATGAAGGGCGTGCCGTCCTCCAGGGTGTCGAAGTCCAGCACCTCCACGATGTTCGGGTGCCCCAGCCGCGAGGCGATCTCCGCCTCGCGCCGGAAGCGCACCGCCACCTCCTCCGACAGCGCCTCCGCGCCGTGCAGCACCTTGATGGCGACCTGCTTGCCCGGCAGGCGCAGGTGGCGCGCGAGGAACACCGCGCCCATGCCGCCCTTGCCCAGCACGGTGCCAATCTCATACGTGGAGCGCAGGACCCGGCCCGTCGTCAACGGCTCGCTCTGCGCGGAGGTCGGTTCGGTTGGCTTTTGCATCGGCGGTCCAAATTCCTACTAAACCGGGCCGACACGATTGGAAAGCACCTGGGTCGAATCCTCCCCCCACGGGTCGTGCGAAGGCGCTCGGGCTCTCAGGTTCTGAGAGCCCGAGCTGTGTTTTTATCCAGGGTCGGAAAGCGCTCCGGCTAGGGCTCGACGGGAGGCTCGACGGGAGGCAAGACGATGGCGGACTGGAGATCCGTCGCCTCGTTGATGTGGGTCTGGACGGCCTGCCGTTCGCTGAGCAGCTCCTGCTGAAGGGCCGTGTTGGTGGCCTGCGCCGTCAGCAGGCTGTCGCCGATGAAGGCGGTGCGCGCGTGCGCGTTGAGCTGCGCGCTGAGCAACGCCAGGTCGAGCGCTGCGCCCGCGGCCGGCGCGTTCGGGCCCTGGAGGATCTGCATGAGCTGCTGGACCTCGGTCTGCAACTGGAGGCTCAGCGCGGAGTCCTCGGGCGTGATGCCCTGGGCCGCGAGCACCCCGTCCAGCCGTTGTTTCACGGCGGTGTGCTCGGTCACCATCTGGTTGTTGAAGTCGATCACGGCCTGATCGGTGGCGACCGACGCGGCGTACTGGCCCAGCATCACCTCGCCCTCGTTGGCCACCTGCAGGACGCGGGCGATCTGCGCGTCGGTGAGCGTCAGCACCACGCCCGCGTCGGTGCCCGCGTCCGGGACCTGCTGCTGTGGCGCGTCCTGCGGCGCCGGATCCTTGTTCGCGTCGCTTCCGCACCCGTAGCCCAGCGCCAGCGCGCCCGCCAGCAGTGTCCCCATCCAGAATTTCGCAGTCCGCATGTTCAAACCCCCGTGAATGTCGCGGGGGCAGGATGGGGAGGGCCTCCGGCCATGGCCATGCGCGCTTCAGCCGTTGCCAGTGTGCCAGTGAGCACAGACCGGGCAGGCAGGGCGTCAGGCACGACCCGCCGGCCCAGACCCACCCGGATGTTTCACGGGCGTGTATCAGTCCGCGTCATGACTGAGGAGGTTGGATCCCGAGGAGCGAGCGGGCATTTCTCATACATTGGTAAACGCATCACACCTCGCGAATCGTTGACAGTGAAACACTGGATGGTGTCTCGTGTTTCCAGATGGACGGTTCACGGCGCGTCACTGTTCTCTCCTTGCACCGAGGCTCCGCGAGCATCGTCCGCGCCCTGGTGCCCCACTTCGATCTGCCCCCGGCGGAGCTCGCCGCGCGGCTGTTCCGCGCCCCCGCGGTGCTGGCGGGAGGGCTGCCCGAGGAGCTCGCCAGGAGTCTGTCGGAGGTGCTGGGCAACGCCGGCCTGCGCGTGGTCGTGGAGCCGGATGACGCGCCCCTTCCTCCCCCCGCCGGGCAGACCTACGACGTGGCGCTGTACCTGCGTGACGGCGGGCGCTTCCGTGAGGTTTCCACGGAGCTGGCGGCCGTCCTGGGCTGTCCCCTGGCGGACGCCGCCGCGGCGCTCTGCGCCACGCCTCCCACGGTGCTCGGCTCCGTCTCCCAGGCCACGGTGGACGCGCTCCGGGAGCGCTTCGCCCCGCTGGGCGCGGAGGTGGACGCCAGCCATCCGCCCACGGCCCGCTATGACGTCTTCGCCACCGAAGCGGTCAGCCTCTCGGGGGTCCGCTCGGTGCTGGAGGCGCAGGGCGTGACTCCGGGCGAGCCTCCGCTGGTGGCCCGGGACCTCTCGCACGAGCAGGCGGAGCGCGTGTGGCGGGAGCTGGGAGCGCGGGGTGGGGTGCGGTTGTTGGACCACGCCTTCCAACGCTTCGACATCAGCCTCCTGGAGGCCCCCGCCGACGCCGGCTTCCCGGAGCTGCTGGTGCGTGAGACCGGCATGCCCCCGGCGCTGGTGCCGAAGGTGCTCAAGCGGCTGCCGGTGGTGCTGCACACGGGACTGTCGCGCGCGGACGTGGTGGCGCGCACCGCTCCCCTGGAGGCCGCGGGCGCGAAGCTGGCCGTGCAGCTCCTCAACTTCCGCAGCTTCCGCCTGACGGTGGAGGACTCGAAGGACCCCGCCGGGGCCGCGGAGCTGCTGGCCCCGGTGCTGGGGCTGCCCGCCAACGAGGCGCGCACCGCGCTCTCCCGGCTGCCGCATACCTTCCAGCCCGCGGTGGGGGACACGCGCGCGCGCTGGCTCGTCGCGGAGCTGAAAGCGCGGGGCACGCGGGCCTCCCTGGTGGCCCAGTGAGCTCCCTCGCGCTCCACTTCCGCGTGGCGGAGCAGGGCAAGGTGTTCGCGCTGGCCGGCCGGCATGACGAGGCGCTGCGCCACTACCGGGAAGCGCTGCGGCTGGCCGCGCTCCAGGGCGGCTCCGACGTCTGCCAGCGTCACTATGCGTGGTGCGTGCTCGAGTCGCTGGAGCGCTCGGGGGCCCACGAGGCCGTCATCTCCTTCTGCCTGCGCGTGGAGGCCCACTACCAGCAGCAGCCTCCCACGAGCGACCTGGCCCTCCTGGACCTGGCCGCGCACCACGAGCGGCACGGCCTGGCGCTGGCGAAGCTGGGCCGGCTGGCCGAGGCGCGCACCCGGCTGGAGTCCGCGGTGGCGCTGGCCGGCGCCGGACGGCTCCCGCTGTCGGAGCGGGTGCTGGGCTGGGCGCGGTCCGGGCTGCACGTGGACGCGCGCCGCATCACGCTGGAGCAGGACCGTCACGCCTACTGGGTCGTCCGTCCGGACACCGTTCGTCCCGAAGTCGCCGTCTCGCTTCCTCCCGTTGCCGCACCCTTGGGGTAGACCATGCCGAAAGCAGGGAAGATCCTCGCGGATCTCAACATCTCCGATTTCATCCGGGACATGGGGCTCGCCATCGCCGAGGCCCAGGCCAAGCTGGACACCAACAGCGTGGATCAGACGCTGCGCATGGGGCAGACCGTCCTGCCGGGCATGACGCAGAACCTGCTGTCGCTGGGGCTGCGGCCGGCCTTCTACCACTTCCAGTACGCCGACCTGGAGGTGAACCTCAACGTCTACTACTCGACCACCGTCGACGTGGACGTCAACTTCAACTACGACCGGGAGAACGAGTCGAGCGAGTACAGCCTCGAGACGTCCTCCGCCAGCGGCAGCGCCACCCTCACCGTGCAGGACGGCGAGGGCATTCCCCCCTACGCCTGTCTGGCGTTGGTGGCCAACGCGCCGGGCCACCTCACGGTGGGCACCACCAGCTACGCGCTGGACGGCGGCGTGGGGCCCAACAGCACCGGCCTGCCCGTCACCCGCCAGGACACGCTGTGGGAGACGGCGCAGGAGCTGCTCGTGGCCCTGCGCAACAACTCCGTCTGGACCAACCAGGCCACGGGGGACCTGCAGGGCGTCTTCATGGACTGGGAGATGCAGTCGGGCGTCACCGCCAGCACCAACCGCCCGGACCTCTACGCCATCAACCGCTCGGTCATCACCGTGCGCACCTCGCCTCAGGCGGCGCCCGGCGACAACCTGGTCATCGCGCGGCTGGGCAGCGTGACGCCCGCGCCCGCGCTGCTGCTGCCGGCCACCAGCGGCACGCGCTACACCAGCACCGCGGCGACGGTGGGCGCGGCGCTGGCGGACATCGGCCAGCAGGTGGACCCGGCGGCCTTCGTCGTCGTCTCCGGCGCGGACTGCAACCGGGCCATCTACTTCGACACCGACGTCCACGACGTGCCCACCACCACCTACGGCACGGACCGCGAGCCCTCCGCCGTGCTCGACGCGGTGGCGGCGCTGCTGGCGGAGCACCCGTCCGCCTCGCTGGACCTGGAGGGCTGGGCGGACCTGCGCACCCCGCCGGCCCCCGGCTACAACCAGCGCCTGTCGCAGAAGCGCGCGGACTTCGTCCTGCGCGCGCTGACGTCGCGGGGCGTGGCGGCCAGCCGGCTCAAGGCCCGGGGCATGGGCGCGACGGTCAGCTTCAGCGGCTCCGACCTGGCGGCCAACCGGCGCGTCGTCTTCCAGTTCACCGGCGTGCCCGCGGCGCTGGTGGCCCGCACCGTCGCGGCCACGGCCGCGTTCGACCCCACGGGCGCGGACCGGGAGGCCCGCATCGTGCCGCGCACGCGCGCCCCGGCGAACGCGCCCACCACGGCCGTCGTCACCTTCCGGGGCACGGACTTCACCCAGGGCACCGCCTCCCAGGGCACCACCTTCGCGGTGGGCGCCACCGCCGAGTCCACCGCCGCCAACCTGGCCCGCGCCATCCGCGACGCCAACGCCAACACCGCCTTCGGCGCCTTCGCGCGCGGGGACCGCGTCTACCTGTACGGCACGGGTGACCACGCCCTGTTCACCCTGTTCGCGCGCACGCCCACCGCGCCGGCCCTGTCCGCCGCCGGCTCCATCCGCGTGGCCCGCCGCTTCGGCGACGGCCGCCCCCCGGCCTCGCCCCAGCCGCGCGACACCGTCGTCATCGACAACGTGCAGCTGGTGGCCGTGGAGACCGGCGTCGCCCCGCAGCCCGGGCAGTTCACGCTGGGGGTGACGGCCGCGGACACGGCGCGCAACCTGGCCGCCGCCATCACGGCGGGCTCCAGCTCCGGCCTGCTGGCCGCGGGCCTCCAGGCCCAGTCCGCGGGCACCATCGTCACCGTCTCCGGCCCCTCCGGCACCATGCTGGGCACCAGCAACCCCGCCGCCTTCCTGCTGTCCGCCAACCGCATCGGCGGCAAGCCGTCCGCGGACCGCGAGGAGAGCTCCGAGCGCGAGCTGCGTGCCCTCAACGTGGATGCGCACCTGGCGGTGAAGTACGAGCTGAGCGTGTCCGGCAGCTCCACCATCAAGGCCCGCCTGGTGGCGGTGCCCGCGCCGCCCCAGTTCCTCCAGGCCATCGGCGACTACCTCCAGCGCTGGTACCCGTAAGGACGCCCCATGCCCGGAAACAACACCACGCAGGGCCAGCGCGCGATGATGACGGTGCTGGACGCGCCGCTGCCGGAGCTCATCGAGCGGCTCGGGCGCGCGGTGGCGGACGCGCAGCACGCGCTGGACGTCAACTCGCTGGACATCGCGAAGCGCATGTCCGAGCGCACCGTGGACCTGGGCGACGGGCAGCTGTGGAGCCTGCTCGCGCTCGGCTTCACGCCCACGTTCTACGCCTTCGCCGAGGCCACGCTCGAGGCGAAGCTCACCTTCACCATCCGCGAGTCCACGGAGTTCTCCGTGGGCGGCGGCGCGACGGGCGGCATGGCCGGCATCTTCTCCGTGACGGTCAACGCCGAGTACAGCCGCAAGTATGGCTTCGAGGTGCAGGGCGCCAGCTCCATCGCCGCGCGGCTGGTGTCGCTGCCCCCGCCCGCGCGCCTGCACCAGCTGCTCAACGAGATCGCCGCCCAGCCGCCCGTCCCCGCGGCCTCCACCAACACTCCCGCCTGAAGCGCGCAAGGACCCAGACACCATGCCCAACGTCGGTCAGGAACTGCTGAACGTCCCCATGGGGGACATGATTCGTGAGATGGCGACCGCCATCGCCGAGGCGCAGCTCGAGCTGGACAAGAGCGGGATGCTCGTCGCGGAGATGATGAGCGGCGAGGCGCTGCTGCGGGACGCCGACGGGAACATCCAGCTCGACGGCTCCGGCAAGCCCATCCGGGTGGACACCAAGGTGTCCTTCGCGGGCACGCCCTCGTCCATGATGGAGCTGGGCTTCGCGCCCAACTTCTACCAGTTCGTGGACACCATCATCGAGGTGAAGATCGCCATCAAGATGACGGAGAGCACGGAGAGCAAGGTGGCGATGCAGTCCACCACGCGGACGGCCGGCGGGCTGCGCCTCTTCAAGCGCGGCGGCGCGCCCCAGGCCGTGGTGACGACCGTGGATGCCAGCTACACGCGCAAGTACGACTACAGCGTGGAGGGCTCCAGCCTGCTGCGCACCAAGCTGGTGCCGGTGCCTCCGCCGGCCCTCTTCGAGGAGCGGGTGCGCGCGCTCATCGCGTCCAGGGCCGGCACCACGCCCACCACGAAGTAGCCCGGGAGCGCGCGCACCATGCCCACCAATTCCATTGGTCAGGATCTGCTCAACGTCCCCTTCGGGGAGATGGTCCGCAACCTGGGCAACGCCATCGCGGATGCCCAGTACGCGCTGGACAGCTCATCGCTGAAGATCGCCCAGCTCATGGCGGGCTACCGCATCGACGACAGCGGCAACGCCGTGCGGGACGGGGCCGGCTTCGTGAAGCTGGGGACCACCGAGTACCCGCTGCTCCTGCTCGGCTTCACGCCCACGTTCTACCAGTTCGTGGAGACCATCATCGAAGTGAAGATGGAGATCTCCATGCATGAGTCCACGGACGACGAAACCCAGACGCGCGACCGCAAGGTGGACCGCGACAAGGGCATCCTCACCACGCTGGTGAAGGGCCACAAGAGCCACGTCACCACCGTCACTGCCAAGCACTCGCAGAAGTACAGCTATTCCGCCGAGGGCTCGAGCCTCATCCGCACCAAGCTGGTGCCCATCCCCCCGCCCGCGGCGCTCCAGCAGATCTGCGCGGAGATCGCCAAGAGCCTCAAGGGCACCGCGGAGGGCGAGGCCGTCAGCGGGAAGATCGACACCGCCGTGGGCAACGTCACCTGACGAAGGAGGGGCGCCGCGCATGTCACACGTCCGTTGGGAAGACCTGCTCGAGGAGGACGCCGCCGGGGCCCCCGGCGACGCTGGCGCGTCCGCTCCTGCTCCGGGGGCGGACACGTCCGCGGCGGCGCCCGTGCCCTCGCTGGAGCAGGTGGCCGCCAGCGACCCGGAGCTGGCGGCGCTGCTGAAGGAGCGCCGGCAGCTCGAAGACACGATGAAGGCGCTGAGCGGCGTGCAGGAGGCGCCCGTGGACGAGCGGCTGGCGAAGCAGTTCCCCGTCGTCCAGCACACGCCGGAGTCGCGCATCGCGGAGCGCAAGCAGCACGAGCGGGACACCGCGCGGCGGCTGCTGGAGCAGAAGCTGTACGCCCGGCGCCGGACGGAGGCGGAGGAGGCCGAGCGGGTGGAGGCGCTGCGCCGCGAGCGCCTGGAGACGGGGAAGGCGGCCCGGCGTCAGGCGCAGAAGCAGCAGACGCTGCGCCAGCAGTGGGCGCGCAAGGCGCGTGAGCGCGCGAAGCTGGCCACGCGGCTGGCGGAGCGCGGCCTGGAGGCTCCGGGCCGGGGCCGCATGAAGCTCGGGGAGCTGGGGTCCGCGACCCGGCGGCTGGCGGACGCGGCGGAGGAGGCGCGCTCGGCGGCGCGCAAGCCCCTCGCGCTGGAGAAGGGCCAGGCGCTGCCCTCGCTCGGGCAGGTGGGCCGGGCCCTGGTGGGGCGCGGCGGGCTCACGGTAGGGAAGGTGGAGAAGGGGGTGGCGGTGGCGCGCGAGCTTCGGGGGATGGATCCCCGCTCGATGGACACCGAGGCCCTGATGATGCGCGGACTGGCGATGGCCGGCATGGACATGGAGTCCATGGAGCAGCGGATGGACATGGAGATGGAGCGCGCCGGCATGGGCATGGACGACATGGACGCACGCGACACGGCACGTGACGCGCGGCGGGAACGCGGGCGCCAGGGAGCGCGGGATGAGTGACACGACACAGCAGGCGCAGGAGTTGTTCGGCACGCTGGACGAATACCTGCTCGAGCTGGCCGACGGCCTGGCGAAGGCCCAGGAGGAGCTGGGGGGCATCTCCGCGGCCGGCGCCCCCGGCCGCCAGTTCACCTACTACGTGCCGAAGCTGGAGTTCGAGCTGCGGATGGACCTGCGCGTGGAGACGTCCACCACCACCACCGGACCGGTGGCCACCGGGAAGATCCTGAAGATGCGGCCCGTGCGGCTGGCGGACGTGGCCTCTTCGCAGACGAAGACGGAGATCGTCAGCGTGATCCGCGGCAGCTTCGTCGCGGTGCCCGCCAACGAGGGCCTGCCTCCGGTGGTGCTGGACGCCCGGTGCGTCATCGGCGACGGGGGCGTGCCGGGCGTGGTGGTGCGCGTGCGCAACGCCGCGGGCGAGGCCCTGCCGGGCGTGGAGGTGGAGTTCAACCTGGACCGGCGGACGACGCAGTCGCTGTCCGGCGTGGCGCCGCTGGCGGGCACGGACGTGGTGCTCGCGGTGGTGAGGACGGACGCGGCGGGGGAGGCGCGGACGACGCTGCGCGTGGCGGCCGGCGAGCAGGCTCGCATCCTGGCGCTCACGGTGGACGCCGCGTCGCGGACGCTGGCGCTGTCCTGTGAGGTGCCTCGATGAAGGTCCGGGCCGTGTTCCACAAGGCCACGGGAGTCCCCGTGGCGGGAATGAAGGTGGCGTGGTGGGTCCCCGCGAAGGCGGGCATCTTCGAGCTGCGCGACACCGGGGTGACGAACGCGGAGGGCGTGCTGGAGATGGAGGTCACCAGCGCCACCTTCGGCTCCCACCTCCGGCTGGACTCCGACGGGGTGGCCACCTTCCCGGTGAAGATGAGCAGCACCCTCATCGACTACGGGACGATGGTCGTCCTGGATCCCGCGAGGGAGGGCGTCCGCGCCGTGTCCGCGGCGGCGGTGCGATCCGCCGCGCCGACGGAGCCATCCAAGGAGGAGCCCTCCAAGGTGGAGCCGTCCAAGGAACAGGCCACGTCCCTGGTGCTCTCCGACCGGCTGAAGTCGGCGGGCCAGCAGATTGAAGCGGTGCGCGCGTCGCTGACGACGGTGCGGTTGAGCACCGTGCGCGTGCGGTGGACGGAGACGACGCCCGAGGGCGTGACGGAGGCGGAGGCCCAGTTCGTGGAGCAGTCTCCCGCCGCGCCCGAGCCGGGCGACGCACCCGCCCGCGAGGTGCCGGGCTTCCTGGGGCTGACGGCCTCGGCGGCCCGGCGGCGCGCGGCGGAGGCGGGGCTGCGGGTGGACCTGATGCCGCTCTTCGTCAAGGAGCCCGGGCAGTGGGGCCGCGTCCTGCGGCAGGTGCCGGAGCCCGGCAAGCCGCTCGCTTCGGGCCCCGTGCAGTTGATCATTGGCCAGGCGATGGAGGGCTGAACCATGGCGGATTCGAATGACGTCCCCCAACTGGAGGCGCTGAGCGCGCCGCTGGGCGCGTTGATCTCCTCGGTGGGCCGCGGCGTGGCGGAGGCGCAGCGGGAGCTGGACGCGGCGACCATCGAACGGATCCGCGAGCTCTACGCCTCGGACGAGGACCTGGCGGTGGAGCTGCAGCGCATCGGCTACCGGCCGACCTGGTACCACATCCCCGAGGCCGAGGCGGAGATCGCCGTGGCGCTGTCCATCACCGCGGAGGAGCGGACGGATGGACGGACGCGGCTGAAGATGTACGGCGCGCCCATGGACGCCAGCTACACCAACCGCTTCGCCTACAACCTGACGGCGCAGTCGCGGCTGAAGTTCCGGGTGGTGCCGGTGCCGCCTTCGCCCCAGGCGGAGGCGCTGGTGGTGGTGCCGGCGGTGGTGGGCAAGACGGTGGCCGACGCGCGGCTGCTGCTGTCCGCCATCGGCGTGCCCCACCGGTTCCCTGACGGCGCGAAGGACGCAGCCTTGGTCACCGCGGCTTCGGCCGAGCCGGGGACGCTGCTGCCGCGCGGCACCGAGCTGGTGCTCACCGTGCAAGCCACTGGGGGCGGGAAGCTCCCCCCCACCAGCACGCCCACCCGCTCGCCCGTCCTGGAGTCCACGACGCCCGGGACTCTGAAGTGAGCCGGGGGGCCACGCCACGGTGGAGGCCCCTGGCGCGATGAGCGACGCCATCGACCTGGAGGCCCTGCTGGTGGACCTGCGTGAGTCGCTCGCGCGGGTCCAGGCGCGGCTCGGCGCCGGCCCCATCGTGCTGGGGCCGGTGGAGCTGGAGCTGCACGGCGGGGTCACCGCGGACGGGACGGGAATGCACTTCACCCCCGGAGGCCCCGGCGAGGTGCGGGCCCTCTTCGTCCAGCAGGGCCCCGAAGCGACACCGCCCCCCGCGCCGGAGTTGCTGGGCCTGACGCGGAGCGCAGCCGTGCGCAAGGCCCGCCTGTCCGGAGCCTCGCTGGAGGTGACGGACGTGCCCTGCCTGTCGCAGGAGCAGGCGGGGCGGGTGTGCTGGCAGCGCCCCGCGGCCGGAGCGCCCCTGACGGAGGGTCGCATCGCGGTGGGACTGTACGTTTCCCGCTGAGCCGCGCGATTTTTCACGGTGGCCCCAGCGCCAACCCCTAGAGTCGGGCCCGATGAGTGCCTCCGCCGACACCCGCGCCCCGCTCGCCGCCCTGCTGCCGAAGCCCGGCGAGCCCCCTCTCGATGCCGACGAGATCCTCAACCGCTTCGTGGGCTACGTCGCCACGAACGGCCTGAGCCTGTACTCCGCCCAGGAGGAGGCCATCCTGGAGCTCTTGAGCGACAAGCACCTGTTCCTCAAGACGCCCACGGGCTCCGGCAAGTCGCTGGTGGCCATGGCGCTCCACTTCAAGGCCATGGCCGAGGGCAGGGTGTCGTTCTACACGTGCCCCATCAAGGCGCTGGTGAACGAGAAGTTCTTCGCGCTCTCCAAGGCCTTCGGCCCGGAGAACGTGGGCATGCTGACGGGCGACGCGTCCATCAACCGCGAGGCGCCCATCCTCTGTTGCACGGCGGAGATCCTCTCCAACCTCGCGCTGCGTGACGCGTCCGCGCGCGTGGACGCGGTGGTGATGGACGAGTTCCACTACTACTCCGACAAGGAGCGCGGGGTGGCCTGGCAGATTCCGCTGCTGGCGCTGCCCAAGACGCAGTTCCTGCTGATGTCCGCCACGCTGGGCGACACGCACGTCATCGAGCAGAGCCTGGAGAAGCTCACCGGCCGCGAGGTGGCCACGGTGCGCAGCTCCGAGCGCCCCGTGCCGCTGGACTTCGACTACCGCGAGGTGCCGCTGCACGAGACCATCCAGGACCTCATCGCGCGCGGGAAGTACCCCGTGTACCTGGTGAACTTCACGCAGCGGGCCGCGGCCGAGCAGGCGCAAAACCTGATGTCCGTGGACTTCAACACCAAGGAAGAGAAGGAGGAGATCCGCCAGGCGCTGCTGGACGCCCCCTTCGACACGCCCTACGGCAAGGACTTCCAGCGCTTCCTGCGCCACGGCATCGGCATGCACCACGCGGGCCTGCTGCCCAAGTACCGCCTGCTGGTGGAGAAGCTGGCGCAGCAGGGCCTGCTCAAGGTCATCAGCGGCACGGACACGCTGGGCGTGGGCGTGAACATCCCCATCCGCACGGTGCTCTTCACGCAGTTGTTCAAGTTCAACGGCGAGAAGCTGGCGACGCTGAGCGTGCGCGACTTCAAGCAGATCTCCGGCCGCGCGGGCCGCAAGGGCTTCGACACCGAGGGCAGCGTGGTGGCGCAGGCCCCGGAGTACATGATTGAAAACATCCGCCAGGCCGCGAAGGAGGCCGCGGGCAAGAAGAAGTCGCCCAAGGCGAAGCCGCCGCAGAAGGGCTTCGTGCAGTACGACAAGAGCACCTTCGAGCGGCTCCAGAACGGGATGCCGGAGCCGCTGGAGTCGCGCTTCGACGTAAGCCACGGCCTGCTGCTCAACCTGCTGCAGAGCGACAAGACGGAGGGCAGCGGCGGCTACAAGCGGCTGGTGCAGCTGGTGATGCGCTCGCACAGCTCCGACTACACGAGGAGGAAGCTGCTCAAGGACGCGGCGATGTACTTCCGCACGCTGCGCGACGCGGGCATCGTGAAGGTGGTGCAGTGGGAGAAGCACTCGGCGACGGTGGAGGTGTCGGAGGACCTGCAGCGCGACTTCAGCCTCAACCACACGCTGTCCCTGTACCTGCATGAGACGCTGGAGCTGTTGGACCCCACGCTGGAGACGTACGCGCTGGACGTCGTCACGCTGGTGGAGTCCATCCTGGAGAACCCGGACGTGGTGCTGTACGCGCAGCTGCACCAGCTGAAGGGGGAGAAGATTCAAGAGATGAAGGCGCGGGGCGTGGAGTACGACGACCGCATGGAGGAGCTGGAGAAGCTGGAGTGGCCCAAGCCGAACCGCGAGTTCGTCTACGGCACCTTCAACGCCTTCGCGAAGAAGCACCCGTGGGTGGGCGAGGAGAACATCCGGCCCAAGTCCATTGTCCGGGACATGTTCGAGCGCTTCATGTCCTTCCACGACTACGTGCGCGAGTACGGCCTGCAGCGCAGCGAGGGCGTGCTCTTGCGCTACGTGGGGGACGTCTACAAGTCGCTGGTGCAGACGGTGCCGGAGAAGTTCCGCAACGAGGACCTGGACGACATCCTCGACCACCTTCGCGCGACGCTGCGTCAGGTGGACTCCAGCCTCCTGGACGAGTGGGAGCGGATGCGCAACCCGGAGGCCCCCGTCGAAGTGAAGCCGGTGGTGGACCTGAAGCCCAAGGAACTCACGGAGGACCCCAAGGCCTTCGCCGCGCGCGTGCGCGAGGAGCTGCACCGGCTGCTGCGCGCGCTGGGCCAGCGCCGCTACCTGGACGCGCTGGGCATGCTGGACAACGCGCTGGGCGAGTGGACCGCGCCGAAGCTGGAGCAGGCCATGGCGCCGTACTTCGAGGAGCACAAGCTGGTGGTGCTCACGCCCCAGGCGCGCAAGCCGGCGAACACGCAGCTCAAGGAAGCAGGCACGCGCCAGTGGGAGGCCCAGCAGCGCATCATGGACCCGGAGGGCCATGGGGACTGGGTCATCGACTGTGAGATTGACCTGCGCGGCCGGCGCATGGACGACGGCCCCATCCTGATGCTGCGCCGCATTGGCGGCATGGCCGCCTGGTCGTAGCCGTCAGGCGGCGGGCGGCCTGGAGGCTCCGGAGCCTTGGGCCGCCTCGCGCACGGTGCGGGTGGCGACCTCCACCTCCGCGAGGATGCGGCGCGCGTGCTGGAGCAGGGCCTCGCCGGTGGGCAGGAGGCGCATGCCCCGGGGGACGCGCTCGAAGAGGGGCGTGCCCAGCTCATCCTCCAGGGCGAGGATGTGACGGCTGAGCGGCGGCTGGGTGATGTGCAGCCGGAGCGCGGCCCGGCCCACGTGGCCCTCTTCCGCCACCGCGACGAAGGACTGGAGGTGCGTGATGCTCACGGCCTGGAAGCTAGCGCGGGGCGGGGGCGCCGTGGAGGGGGCGCGTGATGCCAGAAAAGCATTGGACGTTACTCTGAACTCATCAGCGAGAGACATTGTGGGTAGATGTGGTTGTGGGTGGGCTTCCCTTACTCGTTAGATGGAAAGAGGGCAGGCAAGTCTTTCCGCAGTCGGTCTGCGGCTTCGTGCGCGGGGAATCTGGCGATAGCTGCTTTCCAAATAAGTAAAGCATTGCGCATGTCCCCGCTATTCCAGAAAACACCGCCTAAGTTAAAGTGGGCTACGTCGTAGTCCGGGTCAATCTCAACTGCTTGGGAATAGGCCGCAATAGCGCCCACGGAGTCGCCAAGATGCTCCCGCGCAACAGCTAGTTCAAACTGGCTAGGGGCGTCGGATGCGGTCGACTCGCTGTGTGTGTTGAGGACGGCCAGTGTTTCTTCATATTTTCCGTTTCTATTGAGTGCTCTCGCAAAACAGTAGGAGTATTTTTTGTCAGATATGAGTGCGCGACGAAAGGCGGCCTCTGCAGCTATCCAATCGTCCTCTCGCTGCGCCCAATGGCCTAGTTGATCCCAGAGCCTTCCAGAGGTTGATTCGCTTTTAAGTGTGATTGCCTCTGCGAGTTTAGTCATTTCCTTAAAGCTTATGCGTGTTTCCCCTGTCTCTTGGTGGATCCACCAAAGGCAGTTGAACTCTTCGATCTGTGCGTGGACGTGCCCTGGATGTTGGAGCAAATATCTGCGCCAGAATTGGAGTGATTTTCTAGCGGACGACAGGTTGTCATATCGATGGGTGCTGACCAGTCGTGCAGCCCACGCCCACTCCCAGTCTGAAAGTGCATCGTTGTCAAGGAAGGAATTTATGGCGTTGAATGCGCTTCCCTCTTGGTTCGTTTGAAACAGAGCTTGGGCTCTCCATGCGTTTACTAGTCGCATCGAAAGAGAGCTTCCTGATGATTTTGAGACTGAGTCGAGATGCTCAAGTGCTGCTGTTGGATCGTTCCCGTTGCGTGCATGCCAAACCCCCAGTTCAAAATGCGCTTCGGCAAGTTCTGGATCTATCGTGAGCGCTTGTTCGTAGGCGGACTTGGCTTCGGATGAATAACCTAGATCGTGAATCACGCTGCCGTAGTTCGTCCAGCACTGAGCGGCCACTCGAGTTTCGCTTTGGTTGCCGCTGCCTTCTAGTTGTGAGAGGGCCTCTTCATATTTTGATTTGGCTGCTTTTTTGTCTCCGAGGACGCTCCATGCATTGCCTAGGGTGTATAGGCCTGAGATGGTAGTGATCTTTTTATTTAATATGTCGCTTGTTATTGATGCGATCGCGCTTTGGACGCGAGCCTTGTCGAATTCGCTGCCCTTTAGGCCTAAGTTTATTTCAGACAGGTATAGGTAGCGCGCTGCTTCTTGATTGTCTCCAAGTACTGCGTGGAATTGGTCATATGAGGCAGAGATGATGTCGTCGGCAGCCATGACGTTGTATAGGTGGAGGAGTTTTTGATAGGCGTCATTCTCGTCGAATGGAACCGGAATCGGTCGAGCATTGCGCTTAATAAGTTGCTGGAGCTTGCTTGGAGGTGTGGCCTGCCATTCGATTCGACGGTCTCGTTCGGCGACTCCCGTTGAGATTGAGATTTTGTTTAGCTTTGTCAGAAATGCCAGATTAAGCTCTTCGGTGAATTTTATGCTTATTGTTTTTGTCTTCCCGTCCCTGGGGCTTTCGGCGTCGCGAGATTGTCGCGACTTAAATACGTCTTCCGCTGTTCGTGAGAATAGCTTCTTTTTGTTGAGATCGTAACATGCGTAAATTGAGAATGGCTGCGTTATTAGGTAGTTTAGATTTGATGTTTGGATTGTTGTTTTTGTGTCTTTGCCTTGTTTTTCCGTGCCCTTTA
Source organism: Corallococcus sp. CA049B (assembly GCF_003611685.1). Classification (NCBI taxonomy): domain Bacteria; kingdom Pseudomonadati; phylum Myxococcota; class Myxococcia; order Myxococcales; family Myxococcaceae; genus Corallococcus; species Corallococcus sp. CA049B. Next base: position 27,659 of record NZ_RAWC01000090.1, read on the forward strand.
GTTGGACATGTATCCGAATGTTTGTGCGCAGGTTGTTTTTGATTGCTTCTATTTGGTAGTCCGTTCCGTAGTCGCGCCTGTCTTTGAGTTGCCAGTCGAAGAGGTTGGAGGAACGGATTGATTTTTCAAAAGCGGCTTCTGCTTCGTCCTGGATGTGTTGGGCCGGATTCTGTCTTGGTAGGTCATCAAGATCGTTCATTTGGGCGTTCTGCTGGCGTCGGTGGGGGTATGGACGTCAAAGATTTTAGTGTGAAAGCCGTCATGCAGGAACAGCATTGGACGCTCCGGACGGGCGGGTGCCACCTTGCCTGGCATGGGCATTCCTCTCTTCAAGGGCAGTGAAGTGGAGCGGCTGCGGCTCGCGGGCCGCGCGGCGGCGGGCACGTTGGCGCACGTGGGCTCCCGGCTCCAGCCGGGCGTGACGACGGCGGACATCGACGCGTGGGTTCGCGAGGACACAGCGCGGCGGGGCGGGACGCCCAGTCAGCTGGGCTACAAGGGCTTCCCGGCCACGGTGTGCACCAGCCGCAACCACGTGGTCTGCCATGGCATCCCGCGCACGGACGAAGTGCTGAAGCCCGGCGACATCGTCAACGTGGACGTGACGACGCACCTGGACGGCTTCCACGGCGACACGTCCGCCACGTTCATGATTGGCGAGGTCTCCGCCGACGCGAAGCACGTCGTGGACGTGGCGCGGCGGTGCCGGGACGTGGGCGTGTCGGTGGTGCGGCACGGCGCGCGGCTGGGGGACATTGGCGCGGCGGTGATGGCGCTGGCGAAGGCGGAGGGGTGCAGCGTGGTGGAGGAGTTCGGGGGCCACGGCATCGGCCGGCAGATGCACGGGGAGCCGCACGTACCGCACGTGGCCAGGGCGGGCACGGGCATCACGCTGAAGTCGGGGATGGTCATCACCATCGAGCCCATGATCAACCTGGGTCGCCCGGACATCCGGATGATGCCGGACGGGTGGACCGTCGTGACCGCGGACGGCAGCCTGTCCGCCCAGTTCGAGCACACCGTGCTCGTCACTCGCGACGGCTGCGAAATCCTCACGCCCAACGAGCTGTCCCTGCACATCCTCGCGGGTTGATCCTCCGTCCGGAGGGGGCAGGGAGGCTGGCTGGATGTTGAGAAGGGGGCGCTTGCGTCCGCCTGCCCGGCCGGGGGCCCGGTGGTTCTCGTTGGAAGCGTCAGGGCCTTTGATAGGTTGGCGCCCCATGAAGAAGATTTTGGTCGCGCTCCTCGTCCTCATCGTCCTGGCGGTCGCGGGTGCAGGCGGCGTGTTCATGCACTTCCAGAACGCCACCACCGCGCCGCACGCGGCGGCGGATCCGGCTCCCAAGGAGTTCGTGGTGAAGAAGGGCGCGTCCGCGCGCTCGCTGGGCCAGCAGCTCCAGGCCCAGGGCTTCCTGGACAACGCCACCGTGTGGCGCTTCCACCTGTGGCGCCGGGGCAGCCTCAACGTGAAGGCGGGCCGCTTCATGCTCAGCCCCACCGCCTCCGTCGCGGAATTGGCCAACGCCCTGGAAGGCCAGCCGCTGCCGGAGGACGTGCCCTTCGCGATGATTGAAGGCTGGCGCCTGCGCGACACCGACCAGGTGCTCGCCGCCCAGGGACTGATCAAACCGGGCGAGTACATCGCCGCGGCCAGCCGCACGAGCAACTTCGCCGCGCCGTTCCCGCTGCCTGTGCGCAGCCTGGAGGGCTACCTCTACCCGGAGACGTACGGGATCATCGCGGACAACTTCAAGGTGGAGGCGTTCATCCAGCGGCAGATCGACACCTTCCGCGCGCGCTTCTACGACGCGCACAAGGACGAGATCGCCAAGAGCGGCCGGTCGCTGCACGACATCGTCGTGATGGCCTCCATGCTGGAGCGCGAGGAGCCGGTGCCGTCCCAGCGCGCGCTCGTCGCGGGCATCCTCTGGAAGCGCGTGGACAAGGGCTTCCCGCTGGGCGTGGACGCCACCAGCCGCTACGAGCTGGCCGAGTGGAACGACCGCAAGGCGTTCCTCAAGCGGCTGCGAGACAACTCGGATCCGTGGAACTCGCGCACCCGCGCGGGCCTGCCGCCGGGCCCCATTGGCGCGCCCACGGTGGACTCGCTGCTCGCCGCGCTGCGGCCGGTGAAGAGCGACTACTGGTACTACCTGCATGACGCGCAGAAGGTCCTCCACCCGTCGCGCAACGCGCAGGAGCACGAAGCGCTTCGGGCCAAATACAACGTGTACTGAGGCACCACGATGACGTCCCCGCTCCTGGACCCGAGCCGCGTCCCCACGCCTCCCGTCAGTTCCGAGGCCGCCCTGCGTGAGGAGGTGGCCCAACTGCGCCAGGAGACCGAGCGGCTCCGCCGGCTGCTGGAGACCGCGGCGCAGGTCACCTGGTCCACGGAGCCCGCCAGGGACGCGCTGACGTCCATCTCTCCGTCGTGGACGGCCTTCACCGGCCAGACGGCGGAGCAGCTGCGCAACCAGGGGTGGCTCCTCGCCCTGCACCCGGATGACCGGGCCGGGGCCCTGGCGGCGTGGCAGCGGGCCAAGGCGGGCACGCAGCTCTTCGCCACGCGCTACCGGCTGCGCCGCGTGGATGGCGCGTACGTATGGATGCTCGCGCGGGGCGTGCCCGTGCTGGGGCCGGACGGCTCCGTGCGCGAATGGGTGGGCACCTGCATCGACATCCAGGCGCAGGTCCTGGGCGAGGAGCGCGCTGGGTTCCTGGCGCGGGCCAGCGAGCTGTTCGCGTCGTCGCTGGACGCCTCCGCCACGCTGGCGTCGCTGGCGAACCTGTCGGTGTCGGCGCTCGCGGACTGGTGCATCGTGGACATGCTGCACCCGGACGGCCACTTCGAGCGCGTCCAGGTGGTGGCCGCGGATCCCTCCCACGCGCCGCTCGCGGCCAGCGTGCAGCGGCTGTCGCCAATGCCCCGGGAGCGGCCCGTCTATCCCCCCGCGGTGGCGCTGGCGACCGGCCGCTCCACCCTGGTGCCCGAGGTCACGGACGCGGTGATGCAGTCCGTGGCGCAGGACGCGGAGCACCTGGAGACGATGCGGCGGGTGGGCATCCATTCGCTGCTCACGGTGCCGCTCATGGCCCGGGGCCACATCGTGGGCGCGCTGACCTTCCTGCTCACCACCTCCGGCCGCCGGTATGACGACGAGGACCTGCGCTTCGCCCAGGAGCTGGCGAACGTGGCCGCGCTCGCGGTGGACAACGCGCGGCTGCTCCACGGCGCGCGCGAGGCCATCCGCCTGCGCGACGAGTTCCTCTCCGTCGCGAGCCACGAGCTGAAGACGCCGCTGACGCCGCTGAGCCTGAAGCTCCAGGCGCTCTCTCGCGCGGTGAAGTCGCATCCGGACTCGCCGCTCGCCCCGGTCATCGAGGCCCACGTGGAGACGGGGCACCGCCAGGTCCGCCGGCTCACGGAGCTGATGAACGACCTGCTGGACGTGTCGCGCATCAGCGCCGGCACCTTCCGCCTGCAGCGCGAGGAGGTGGACGTCGCGGAGGTGGTGCGCGAAGTGGCCGCGACGTTCGCGCCGAGGTTCGCCCTGGAGCACTGCGAGTTCCAGGTGGAGGCCCCGGCGTCGGTGCGCGGCTGCTTCGACCGGACGCGGCTGGCGCAGGTGTTGGATCACCTGCTGGACAACGCCCTCAAGTACGGCGCCGGGACGCCGGTGTCCGTGCGCCTCGTGGCGGACGGGCCCGTGGCGCGGCTCACGGTGCGCGACGGGGGCATCGGCATCTCGCCGGAGCAGCGGCCCCGCCTCTTCGAGCGCTACGGCCGCGCGGTGTCCGAGCGCCACTACGGCGGCCTGGGCCTGGGGCTCTACCTCACCCGCACCATCGTGGAGGCCGAGGGCGGGCGCGTGTCCCTGGACAGCCGTCTGGGCGAGGGCGCGACGTTCATGGTGGAGCTGCCGCTCACGCGCCCCTGAGTGGCTTCAGGGCGCGCTCGTGCCGGGCGGCTGGGGCGACGTCTGGAACATGCCCGCGAGGATGCGCTCGGCCGCGTCCGCGAGCAGATCCCTCGCCATGCGCGTCTCCTCTCCGAAGATGCCGCGTGACGTGTTCGCGTCCAGCACGTGCGTGGCCAGCAGCGCGAACGCCGAGGGCTCGTCGAACGTCGCCTCCGAGGAGAGCACGCGCTTGCCGGGCTGTTGATCCTCCTCGTGGAAGCGCCCCTCCCACGTGTCGCCCAGGGTGATGGAGAAGTACTGCGCGGCCACGTTGCCGGGCCGCGACATGTGCGACGCGGCCACCACGGCGCGCAGCTGGCCGCGCTCCTCCCCGGTCATCTGGCGTTTCCACGCCTCGACCGAGGCGTGCATGGTGTCGATCTGATCCCTCGCCGCGTCCTCGGCGTTCTTCAAGAGGTCCGGCACCCGGGCGTGGATGAACGCGGAGAGCTCCGCCTGCGTCACCCGGTTCGCCGCCAGCACGCCGTCCACGAGCGCGAGCGACGCGTCGAGCAGGCGGTGCTGCCGCGCCAGGGCTTCGGCTGGAAGCCCCCGGCCGTCCAGGCTCCCGCGCGAGGCGGTGATGAGGCCGCGCAGGGTGGTGAGCCGCGCGCGCGTCTCGTCATCGAGCGCGTCCTTTCTGGCGAGCAGGACGTGGAGCGCGAGCGGCACGTGGGTGACGGCCTTGTACTCGTGGTAGTGGCGCGTGCGCGCGGGTGCCTCGAAGCGCTGGCCGCCCTTGCGCAGGATGAGCACGTCGTCGATCTGCGCGATGACGGGCCCCATGCGGGACAGCACGGCCTCACGGCGCGCGGCGTACGCGTCGCGGAACGCCTGGTTGAGCACGCTGAGCGGATCCGCGGGCTCCAGCGCCACGGTTCGCGCGACGTCGGAGGGCGGCTCGGGGGGAGGGGAAGGG
>NZ_RAWC01000091.1:0-32302 GCF_003611685.1 Corallococcus sp. CA049B
CCCCGCCCCTTCGCCCCGAGGCCGCAGTACGCAAAGCGAGCGCGTCTTCACCTCCGCCATCGCGGAGACGCCCTCCTCCTCCAGCTCGAACGCCACGGTCCCCGCCGAGGAGGGAGGCGGCAGCGAGAACAGCCGGTCCTTGCCGTCCTTCAACCACACGCGTTCATGCCCGCCATGCCCGCGCCGCGCCCCCCTGCTCAAGAGGGCCAACGGGAGCGCGCCCGGCGCGGGGTCCGGCCGCACGGAGTCGTCCGCCACGTGATAGCGCCCCGTCCGGAAACCCTCGGGTGCCCGCAGCTGCCCGTGCAGCACGTAGGTATCCCCCTGGCGCGCGAGCACGAGCAGTCCACCCGAGGAGCGCCATCCCGCCGCGACCACGCGCTGCCCGGGAGGCACCTGGACGCGCCGGGGCGTGGGCACGGTGGCGCGCGGAGAATGCGGCACCGCCAGGGCCTCGACGGCGCCATCCGCGGAGAACAGCAGCGCGCGCCGGCCATCTCCGGAGAAGGAGAAGCCCACGATGCGCCGGTCGGCCTTGCGCGGCGGCCCCCCGGCGGACGCCTGCTCGGAACGGAAGGGATTGCGCAGCAGGCGCAGGCAATCCTCCGGAGGCGGAAGCTCCAGCACCACCGGGCGGGGAACACGGGCCGAGGGCCGCACGTCCACATTGAGCCGGTGCGCGCCGGGCTCCATCGGTTCGGAGACCTCCACGCGGGACATCCCCTCCGCGCCCTCCAGACGCCCCAGGCGCGAGGAGCCCACGAGCCACACGTCCTCGGGAGCCCGTGAGAGGTCCAGCGCCTCGCGCCACGCGGCCAGGTGCAGCGACGAGGCGGGCGTGGTGGAGCGGGCGTTGAGCCACGCGTGGAGCGACGGGATGCCCAGTCCCGCATGGGTGGCACGAGCGGGATCGGTCTGGAGCGCACCCCAGGTGAACGCCGCACCCGCGGCCTCGGCGCGGCGCGCGAGCACGACCAGCAGCGCGAGGTGCGCGATGCGCGGCAGGCCCAGTTGATCCGGTCCCACGTCCAGCAGCACCACCGTGCGCCGAGCCCCCTGCGGCTGCCGGAACGCGGGCTTGAGGAACGACAGCTCGCCGTACGCCGCGCGGCGCACCAGTTCCTCTGGCGCCTCCAATGCCCAGAGCCACTCACTGACGAGCAGCCGGTCGAAAGGTCCCCGGCGCGAGAGTCCGTCATAGCCCTGGGGCTCACCGCCCTCGCTCTCGCTGCGAGGCCGCAGCGTCCCGACCGCCGCCGACAGCCGCGCCACGTGCGGCCCCAGGTGCCGCGCCAGGTCCTCCGGGAAGAGGGACAGCTGCGCCGCCCAGGGGCGCAGCGCGGGAGGCAACGCGGTCGTCACGAAGCGGCCTCCACGGCCGTGGCGGACAGCCACGCGGTCAGCGAGGCACGCGCGACAGGCCTCGCCGCCGCGACGGAGACAAGCATCCCTGCCGAGGGCAGCACCGCGAGCGGCGCATCGCCCTGCCCCGCGAGCAGCGCACGCTCCAGCAGCGAAGGCGCCACCTCCGGCTCCATCGCGCAGGGCAGCAGCAGCGCGGGCGCCAGCGGGTCACGGCCCAGGTACACCGCGCCATCCACCCAGGGCAGCGAAGCAGCGGCCCCCAGCAGCACGAGCACGTCCGGTCCCGCGACACCGGACCATGAAGCGAGCGTCGCGTCCTCCGCCCGCGAAGCGCGGTGTCCCAGCGCGAGCGCCACGGGGCCGACGCCGGCCACTGCCACGGGCTCCAGGGGCAGGGCCCGGGGGCGCCAGCGCACGGGAAGCCCCGCGACGGCGGGTTCCGATGGCGGCCTCATCACACCGTTGCTCACCCCCGTACTCTAACGAAGGGGGCATGGGTGCCAACAGGGGCTCGCGCTGTACAGCGTCCGGAGTCCCTGCCCATGCTCCCGGGCATGAGCACGACCCGGATCCGCCACCACGTGAAGGCCCCCCGCTCGCGCGTGTACAGCGCCCTGATTGATGCCCGAGCGGTCCAGACGTGGATGGTGCCCGACGGCATGACGAGCCAGGTGCACATCTTCGAACCCCGCGAGGGCGGCGCGTTCCGGATCTCCCTCACCTACGACGCGCCCACGGAGACCGGCAAGACGACCGCGCACACGGACACGCATCACGGCCGCTTCGTGAAGCTCGTGCCGGACGAACAGGTCATCGAAACCACCGGGTTCGAGACCTCCGACCCCGCGCTTCAAGGAGAGATGCGCATCACGTTCACGCTCAGCGACGCGCAGGACGGAGGCACCGACGTCGACGCCGTGCACGAAGGACTGCCACCCGGCGTGCCACCCGCCGACAACGAGCTCGGCTGGCGGATGTCCCTGGAGAAGCTCGCGAAGTACGTGGAGTCCCCCGCCTCAACGTGACGGCAGCTCCCGCGCCGCGACCTTCGGCAGGGCGCGGTACTCCTCCGTCAGCACGAAGCCGTCCCCCATGTTGGTGACGCGGGTGAGCGCGTAGAAGTCCTGGAAGCGGTACTCCGCGCTCGCCTGCCGCAAGAGCCCCTGCCGCAGCTCCTCCACGCTGCCGTCCCCGTCCTGCTTCATGGGCGGACCCGCCAGCGTCGCGAGCGTCGCGTTCGCCGCGCGGAACGTCGCGCTGATGGGCGCCGGCTCCACCGCACGGCTCACTGCCACCAGCGCCACCAGCCGGTCGTCCGCGCCGAACGTCACCCACAGGTTCCGGATGGCCGCCTGCCGATTCAGGCCTGGAAACAGCTCCGCCGGCACCTCTTCACAATCCAGGTCGCCCTGGCTGCGCGGCACCGAGCACTTCACCCCGTGCGCCCGCGCCCACGCGAGCAGCGACTCGCGCGTCGTCTGTTCCAGGTCGAACCCCAGCGCGGGCCGGGCCAGCGCGGGACTCTCTCCCCGGTAGGAGGCCGCGAAGCGCATCCTCGCGGCCTCCTTCTGCTCGGGGCTCTGCTTCACGTCGTACCCCAGCGGGCACCCCGCCGCGGACGCGGCCTGGGGCATGGACATCCCCATCCACTTCAGGAGCGGCCGGCCGGACGGCGTATGGGCAAAGCCCATCACCGCCGTGAACAGCACGCCCACCCCCACGGTGGAGACCAACACGCGGCGCACGGCACGCGGGAGAACGATGCGAGTCATGGAGCGGAGCCCTCGGAAGCGGTGACTACTTGCCGACGATGGACGCCTTGAACGCGGCGTCCGTCACGATGGGAGCGAAGCAGGAGGACACGTCCGCGGACGTCACGCCGTTGTCCGTGAGCGCCGGCACCACCATGTTCGCGATGAAGTAGTCGTACTGGGAGTTGGTGATGGCCATGCCCAGGTGCGCCGCCGCCATGTCCTGCGGGCCCGCGTACGTCTTGCCATCCGCGTACGTGATGGAGTCCGGACCGCCATAGGCATACACGAGGAACGCCGCCAGCTTGCCCTCGAAGGTGGCCGCGTCGTCCGCGTACGCGGGGCCCTTCGTCTCGTCACCGATATGGGTGAAGGACTCGCCCAGGTTCGCCGTGCCGTTGGGGCCCTGCAGCTCCGCCAGCGTCTTCGCGACGATGGACTTGTTCACCGCGACGAACGCGTTCGCACCGAACGTGTCCCACGCGTTCTTGTTGCTGCTCGTGCAGCGCAGCGACGTGCCCGGGCCCTTGCCCGTGGGCATGTAGCCCGTGCCCGCGTCCGGCATGTTGTTGTTGTCATCATCGTCGCCACAGCCCGCCAACAGGGCCGCCGAGGCAAGAGCCAGCGCCGCGAAGGTGTTTCGCATGAAGTGTCCTCCCGTGGATGAATTGCCTTCGGCACGGCGCTCCCACCGCCGCCGTCCCGCTGGCAGCAACCCATACGGGCCCCCGCATCCATTGGATTCCACCGGATTTCAGGAAGGACTTCCGGACGGCTTCACGCCGCGCGAGTGCCCGCCTCCTCCAGCACCGCCGCCACCGCGCCGCGCAACGCACGCAGCGTCTCCGGCAGTGCCTCCGGCGTGAAGCCCGCGTCCATCTCGCGCGCCACGCCCTCCAGCTTGAGCCGCCACGCGGCCACCGCGTCCACGTCCCCGTCCGCGGGCCGCGACTCCAGCAGCGCCTGTCCCGCCTGCGCGATGCGCTGGGCCCGGGCCAGCGGCCCCGCGCTCGCCTCCAGCGCCGCGGCCGGCAGCGCCAGGTTCTCCGACGCGGACAGCACGTCGCGCAGCACGTCGCGCGCCAGCGCCTGCGCCTCCTTCGTGGGCACCGCGTAGACGAGCGGCCACAGGTCCGCCACGCCCGGCGTCGTCCGCCCCGCCAGCGCCGCGGCGGCGGCCACCAGCCGCTGCACCTTCACCGCGCGCCGGTCCGACAGCGCGATGCCCGCGGCCCTCAGCGTCCGCAGCGCCTGCGCCAGGTGCGGCCGCACCGGCCCCAGGTCCGCGCGCCTCGCCGCCTGCGCCACCACGTCCAGGGACGCAAGCGGCGCCACTCGCGGCGCCGCGTCCGTCCACAGCGACGCGCCCCCCTCCAGCAGCTCCTCCAGCCGCGGATCCGGCACCGGCTCCACGAAGATGCGCGCGAGGAACCGGTCCGCGAACGCCGCCAGCGCGTCATCCTCCGGCAGCGCGTTGGACGCGCCCACGCACACCCGCAGCGGGCACTGCATGCGCGTGTGGCCGCGCCGGAACGTCCGCTCGTTCAGCAGCCCCAAGAGCGTGTTGAGGATGGCCGTGGAGCCCAGGAACACCTCGTCCAGGAAGGCCACCTCCGCCTCCGGCAGCATGCCCGCCGTCTCCGTCTCCACCAGCCCCTCGCGCAGCTTGCGCAGGTCCACCGGCCCGAAGATTTCAGACGGCTCCGTGAAGCGCCCCAGCAGGTATTCGAAGTACGCACCGCCCAGGCCGCGCGCCGTCCTGCGCACCGCCTCGCTCTTCGCGGTGCCCGGCGGTCCCACCACGAGCAGGTGCTCGCCCGCCACCGCGGACAGCGCCACCAGCTCCACCATCGCCTCGCGCTCGACCAGCCCCCGGCTCGCGTCGGTGAGCGCGTCGCGGACCCTGGCGGCCGCGACCTCGAAAGATACGGACATGCCCCGAAGCCTAGCCTCGCCCCCGGTCCGGCATACAGTGGCGGCATGGATACGAAGTGGAAGTGGCTGACCCTGGCCGGCGTCCTGGGCGCGGGGCCAGCGGTCGCGGACGGGTGGCATGGCTATGCCTCCCTGGGCGCGGGCGTCACCCTGGATCATTTCAGCGACTGGCGCGCCAAGGGCCCCGCCCTCCAGGCCTGGCTCGGCGTGGAGACGCCGCCCGGCCTGTCCCTGGGCGTCGTCTTCGAGACCACCCAGACCTGGGGCCAGCAGTTCGCCGAGGCCCAGAACCCCTCCGAGATGAGCCGCGTGCAGCTGGACTACACCGCCGTGGGCCTGGAGGCCCGCCTGCGCTTCCTCGGCGACAAGCCGGTGACCCCGTGGGTGGGCGCGCGCCTGGCCAAGAGCTGGTCGCAGCCCTTCACCCCGGACAGCCTGGGCCAGCTGCGCCGCGAGGACTTCGACGTCACCAGCATGGCCTTCCGCGTGGGCCTGGACGGCTGGTTCTCCGACCGCTGGGGCATCTCGCTCGCCACCGCCATCCAGTTCTGCGACGTGAAGTTCACCAAGGCCACGGACGACACCAGCGCCAGCGCGGGCGTCAGCGTGAACATGTGCGCCAAACCGCTCCAGAGCATCGTCGCCGGCCCCGTGCTGCGCTTCTAGCGCGGGTACAGTGCGCGCCCATGAACGCGCCGCCCTCCACCTCCGGTCCCCGCTGGCTCTACCTGCACGGCTTCGCCTCCGGCCCCCTCTCCGCCAAGGGCGTCTGGCTGGACGCGTACTGGGCGAAGCAGGGCATCCCCCTGGAGCGGCTCAACCTGCGCGTGCCGTCCCTGGAGCACCTGAGCCTGCACGCCATGCTGGACACCGTGCGGGACGCGCTGGGCGCCCCCAACGACCGCGCCGTCCTCATCGGCTCCAGCATGGGCGGGTACGTCGCCGCGCGCACCGCGGAAGCCGACGCCCGCGTGGGCGCGCTGGTGCTGCTGGCCCCCGCCTTCCACTTCGTGGAGCAGCTCCAGCGCCGCCTGGGCCCCAACAACTGGACCGAGTGGAAGCGCACGGGCTACCTGGAGACGGACGACCACGCGGAGAAGCGCCGCACGCGCGTGCACCACGGCATCATGGAGGAGGCCCAACTCATGGACGCGAAGCGCGGCCCCTGGCCCGACGTGCGCGTGCCCACCCTCATCATCCACGGCCGACAGGACGACACCTGCGACGTGCGCTATTCGCGCGAATGGTCCAAAGGCAAACGCCACGTCCGGCTGGTGGAGGTGGACGACGGCCACGAGCTGACCGCCTCGTTGGAGCTCATCGCGAAGGAGGCGGATGCCTTTCTCACGCCATGGCGGGGTGTGGAGCAAACGCGGCAGGTGTTCACTGGCGGCTGACCGGTGCGCGTCCGCACGGCGGTCGTATTCGCGCCGCGAACGCGCCGGTTAAGGTGGCGGCCATGAACCGCGAATACCACCGCTGGCACAGCCCGCGGCTGAACCGGGACATGGAAGTGCTGCTGTACGGGCACTCGGGCGAACCCGTCATCCTGGTGCCCACGAGCAAGGGCCGCTTCTTCCAGGCCGAGGACTTCGGCCTCATCGGCGCCATCTCGGACTGCATCGCCGCGGGCCGCTACGTCGTGGTGTGCGTGGACTCGGTGGACGAGGAGTCCTGGTACAACAAGGGCGTCGCCCCCGCCGCGCGCGTGGCCCGCCATGCCCAGTGGGAGGACTACCTGCTGCATGAGGTGGTGCCGCTCGCGAAGGGCCGCTCCGCCGGAGGCCGCCTCACGCTCGCCGGGTGCAGCCTGGGCGGCTTCCACACGTACAACGTGGGCCTGCGCCACCCGGACGTCTTCCAGCGCCTCATCTCCATGGGCGGCAAGTTCGAGACGGAGGACTTCCTCGACGGCCACCACGACGAACAGGTGTACTTCCACACCGCGCCGCAGTGGCTGCCGGGCCTGAACGACCCCGGCCGCCTGTCCGCCCTGCGCCGCGTGGAGATGACCCTGGCCGTGGGCGAGCACGACTTCTGCCGCCCCTCCAACGAGAACCTCTCCAAGCTCCTCTGGCAGAAGGACATCCGCAACGACCTGTCCATCTGGGACGGCGGCACCCACGACTGGCCCGTGTGGCGGCGGATGATCCGCCAGTACCTGCCGGCCTGAAGTCGGCCTCCGGGCTCCGAGCCTGGGACTCCGGACACGACAAAGCCTCCGGTCGGAAGGACCCGGAGGCTTGGGATGCACCATCGTGAGCGGCCGGAGGGGCTACTCGATGGGCATGAACACCTTGAAGCCGGTGCGGCCGTTGTTCGTCGTGTTGCGCTCGATGAAGTCGCTGGCGGACGAGTGGCCGTCGCCCAGCGTCACCGCCGTGTGGCCGTAGATGCTGCCCAGGCGCGTGGAGGTGGCCTCCCAGGTGAGCACGAGGCCCGGAATCTTCAGCGCGTCCTCCAGGGACATGTCCACCTGGCGGAACTTGTCGCGCGGCAGGTTGTTGTCGATCTGGTTGCCGTTGCCCGACACGCCAATGCCCATGGAGTTGCGGATGGCCCGGCTCACGCCCGTGGCGCACAGGCCCTGGCTGTTGTAGCCGCCCATGCCCATGGCCGCCGCGCGCGCCGCCTCCGCCAGCCGGCGCCCCTTTTCGGTCCCGCCGGTGGGGGCCACGCCCATCGGGCCGCCCACGTCCTGCCCACCGCCCACGCCACGCCCACCGCGAACGCCCTGACGGCCACCGGCGTCGAAGCTGTCACGGCCGGAGTGGCCGATGCGCAGCGTCCGACCCGAGAAGATGAGGTCCGGGTTCGAGATGTTGTTGTCGCGCGCCAGCTTCTGCACGGAGGTGCCGAAACGAGCGGCCAGGCCAGAGAGGGTGTCGCCGGGGCGGATGCGGTAGTTGGACATGTAAGCTCCTGGGACGATTGTCGGGTCTTCCAGATCCGTGTTGCGTCCGATTCCTAGATTCTTGGAGTTTCCGCCACCACTGCAATCCTACATCAGTGTTCCAGGGGCCGGAGGGTGCCCGCGCTGACGTGCCAGAAGCGCCACAGCACGGCGACGGCCACGGTGATGAGCCCCGCGCACAGGCCCCACCAGATGCCCAGCACGCCCATGCCCAGGTGGAAGCCCAGGAGCAGGGTCAGGGGCAGGCCCACGGCGTAGTGGCCCACGATGTTGGCCACGAAGGTGAAGCGCGTCTGGCCGGCGCCGCGCAGCACGCCCGCGCCCACGCCCTGCACGCCGTCGAAGATCTGGAAGATGGCGCTCACCATCAGCAGGGGCAGCAGGAGCGGCAGCACCTCCGGCGGGGCCCCGGCCAGCTTCGCCAGGCCCTGGGGGAAGAGCGCGAACACGAGCCCGCCGAGCGACATGACCACCGCGCCGAGGGCGAAGGCCATCAGCCCGCTCCTCCGGGCCTGCGGCGTGTCGTGCGCGCCCACGGCCCAGCCCACGCGCACGCTGCCCGCGTTGCCGATGCCCAGCGCCATGGTGAAGGTGAGGCTGGCGAAGGAGAGGGCAATCTGGTGCGCCCCCACGCTCACCGGCCCCAGCTTCGCGGACAGCACGCCCGCCAGCGCGAAGACGCCCACCTCCGCCGCGATGTGCAGGCCGATGGGCAGCCCCACCCGGAACGCCCGCAGCTGGTCCGCCATCACCGGCTTGCGCGACGGCGTGCCCGGCACGGGGATGGCCTGCACCGCCCGCGCGACGATGAGCACCTCCAGCACCGTGCACAGGAGCGTGGACAGGGCCGCGCCCGCCGCGCCCATGGCCGGCACGTGGGTGAGCGGCCCCGCCCACGCGGGCAACCCCGCGCCGCCGAAGACGAACAGCGGCACCAGCATCACGTTGAAGATGTTGGCCAGCGCGGCGGCCACCACCAGCGGCCGGGCCGTCCCGATGGCCTGCAGGTACGCGCGCACCGTGAGGAAGATGAGCATCAGGGGCAGGCTGGGCGCGCGGAAGTGCAGGAAGGCGCGCACCTGGACGATCTGCTCCTCCGCCACGCCCACCCACGGCAGGCCGGACGGCACGGTGATGAGCACCGCCCACAGCACCACGCCCACGAAGGCGGACAGCCACACCCCCTGCCAGAGCACGCCGCGCGCGCGGCGCGGGTTGCCGGCGCCAATGGCCTGGGACACCAGCGGGTCCACGCCCATCATCAGCCCCATCCCGAAGCTGCTGACGGCGAAGAAGAGGGCGTGGCTCAGGCCCACCGCCGCCAGGGCGGACGTGCCGGCCCGGCCGACGATGAAGGTGTCCGTCACGCTCATCAGGGACTGGCCCGCCTGCGCGATGCACAGGGGGATCGCCAGCGCCAGCAGGGCGCGCAGCTCCCCCCGGATGCCGCGGGCCGGGGGGGAGGACGACACGGTGGGCTCGACGGCTTCGGGCGGCATGACGGGGCCTATAGGGAAGGGATTGCGCTGGTGCAAGCGACGCAATCCCCCACCCCGTCTGACGCCCGCCCGCCTGCGTCAGGGCGTGCTGGCCGGGAACGGCACCGTGACGAGCGGCGTCTGGAGGCTCTGCACCTTCGACACGCGCACCCCCGCGTCGCTGATGGCGTAGACGTAGTCATCCGCCATCACGCTGCGGCGCACGTCCGGCGTGTAGTAGTAGCTCCACTGCGGCAGGTTCTGGGTCTTGAACAGGTCCGACATGGGCACCGCGCCCACCGGGGAGATGCCCGCCGCCAGGTCCACGCGGAACACGCGCAGCTCCGTGCGGAAGCCGCTCCAGTAGTCTTCGGAGGACCCGTAGGACCTCGAGTAGTCCGTGAACGGGATGGCCACCAGCCCCCTGGCCGCGAAGTAGTTGAAGGCCTTGTGCTCGTAGAGGGCCTCGCTCCAGCCGTAGGCCTCGCCCACCAGCTGCGTGGAGACCTCCTTCGGGTTCGCCATGTCGCCCACGTCGAAGAGGGACAGCTTCAGCGTGCTCGGGCCGCCGGTGGGCTCCCTGTGGATGCCCAGGGTCAAGAGGTGGTGGTCGCCCACCGGGTGCATGTACGTGGAGAAGCCGGGGACCTTCAGCTCGCCCACCTTGTGCGGGTTCGCGGGGTCGCTCAGGTCGAAGGTGAAGAGCGGATCCACCTGGAGGAAGGTGACCACGTAGCCGCGCGGGCCCACGAAGCGCGCGCTGAAGATGCGCTCGCCCTCGGCCAGGTCCTCGCTGCGGCCCAGCTCCGCCAGGTGCCCGTCCTTCACGCCCAGCGTCGTCACGCGGCTGGCCGTCGTGGTGCGGCCCCACCACCAGTCCTCGTGCTCCGGCTCCGGGAGGCGCGTGGTGACCGTGGTGGCCATGCGCAGCACGCCCTCGTACTCGTCCAGGGCGAACTGGTTGATGGGCGAGCCCTCCACCGTGCCGGAGCCCGCGTACACCGCGCGGCCCGGCTGACGCAGGTCGAACTTGTGCAGGTAGGTGAAGTCCTTCTGCCCCACCTCCGGCCACCACCAGTAATGCGGGTGCGCCAGGTACAGCGACTCCCTGGACGCGTACACCGTGCCCGGCTCCGCCACCAGGCTGGTGCGCCCCGGCGCCGCCGTGCGCGCGTCCAGGTCCAGCGAGGCCACCGTCACGAAGCCCAGCGCGGACGGCGCGTTGCTCCGGTAGAAGTCACCGCAGGACGTGGGCAGCGCCGTCTCCACGCCCGCCGCGTCCACGTGCTTGCCCGCGGGCAGCCACTGGTCCAGCGTGTTCGCGCGGATGTGCTTCTCGTTCTCGGCGATGAGCGCGTCGAGGGTCTTGGTGAGCTTCTCCTCGTCCTTGTAGAGGTCCTCCGAGTACTCCACATAGAACTTCACGGCCTCCGGCCAGCGGAACGCGTCCGACAGCACCAGCCGCACGTTGCTGTCCACGCGGCGCGCCTGGTTGAAGACGCCGGGCAGGTAGACCTGATCCACCACCGTGGGGTGCGCCACGTCCGACACGTCCACCGTGGTCACCTTGGTGCTGTCCGCGTTGTAGTAGCCGCAGCCGAAGCCGTAGCAGGCCATGTCCGCGACGGGGACCATGCCGCCGCCCATGCCCCCGCCCTTCGCCGGGGTGCCCGGCAGCGACCGGGCCACCTGCGAGACGATGACCAGCCGGTCCTGCTCATCGAGCAGCATCTCCCGGGGCCAGCCCTCCACCTCCAGCGTCGCCGCCAGCGTGAGCTGCTCCGCGGGCCACGAGCGGTGCGCGTACAGCCGGTTGCCCGACAGCACGAAGATGCGCGTGCCGTCGTTCTGCACGAAGTCCGACTCGTGCACGCCCTCCACCTGGTTGTTGGTGCCGGTGGAGTCCTTCGGCGCCTGGTTGCCGGAGCCGGACGTCACGCCGCCCCCCGCCGAGTCCTCCGCGGGCATGGGCCCGAAGACGACGCCGCCGTACCTCCCCCGCCCGAAGCGCTCCCAGTACCCGGGCTTCTGCTGCTCCAGGTTCGCGCGCATCTGCTTCGTCGCGGTGTCCTCGATGTACTGCTCCAGCGCCGGGCAGTCGTTGAAGGTCGTGAGCTTCAGCGACTGCTGCACGGGTTCGTTGTCCAGCCCCTCCGGGGCCTTGCCCCCGTCACCACACCCCACCGCCAGGAGCGTGAGCCCCACCGTTCCGAAAAGACTGAAGCGCATGCGTGAATCCTCCCTCGAAAGCCTCGCGGGGCCAGGCGCTCTGCCACGCCCATGCCAGGGGAGAATCCTGTCGCGTCTGTGTGTGATTGCGGGGGGTTGGGAGGCGGGCGGGGGCCACCGCCGCTCTCAGAAACCTGAGGCGCGCACCGGACCCGCGGTGGGAAAACCGAGGGACTGGGGCACGAAGCGCACGAAGCGCTGCTGCAGCTGCGCGTCCATGCCTTCCAGCCGCAGCCCCATGCCCGTCTGCGAGCGGAACGCGCTCCCCATCCCGGGCGGGTTGCACCACGCCACCACCGCCTGCGCCTCGCAGGGCGTGCGCTGGCCGGCCATCACCAGGCGCAGGGACAGCCGCGAGCCCTCGCGCGCGGGCGTGAGCGTGCGCACGAAGAGGCCCTGGGGGCTGGCGTCGTGGCTGAAGCCGCTGAGGGTGGGGCCGCCCGGCGTGTTGAACTCCACCACGGTGAAGAAGGGCACCCGCTCCGCGGCCCTCAGCGGCACCGTGCCCGGAGACAGGCGCGAGAGCACCATCGCCAACAGCTCGTCCGCGCCCAGCTGCCGCTTGAGCAGCAGCGGCGCGCCGCTCAGCTCCTGCGCGCGGGCCAGCACGTCCGGCGCCTCCTCCACCCGCGACATCAGGACCAGCGGCTTGCGCACGAACTGCTCGCGCAGGCGCGTGGCCAGCGCCAGGGCCTCGCGCGGCAGCCTCGACACGTCCACCACGAAGCCGTCCAGCCGGTCGCCGTGGGCCGTGGCCTGCGCCGCCGCGTCGTCCAGGTCCTTGGCGTAGAGCACGTGCAGCCCCTCGTGCTCCAGCGCTCCGCCCAGGAAGGTGTGCAGGAACCGGCCGCCCTCCACCAGCAGCACGCCCCGCCCGCGCGGAGGGCCCGTCCAGGCGCGCTCGCGCGACAGCCGCACCGCGGCCACCTTCGCCGCCAGCGCCTCCTGGCTCACCGGCTTGGGCAGGAAGTCGTCCGCGCCCGCGCGCCCGCAGTGCATCACCTCATGGGGCTCGTCCGCCGCGGTGAACATCACCACCGGGACATCGCGCCCCGCCGGGTGCGCCTTGACCAGGCGGCAGGCCTCGTCCCCCTGGAGCTTCTCCAGGTGCAGGTCCATCAGGATGAGCGCCGGCGTCCGCTGCGCCAGCTCCGCCAGGCACGCCTCCGCGCCCTCCAGCCCCACCGCGTCACAGCCCATGCGCGACAGGTGCAGCCGCATCACGTCCCGCGCCGTCCGCGAGTCGTCCACCACGAAGACCAGATCTCTCGGGCGAGGAGAAAAGCCGGGGGTCGTCATGACTCCCGGAGATACGCGGACTCCGTGGAACGCACCACGGACCCGGCGCCACAACGTGCGCTGGTGGACGCCTGTTCCGTGCGCCGCGGGACGTCAGCCGCGGGGCTCCGCGCGGCCGGACAGCAGCTTCGTGAGCTGACGGGCAATGAGGGCGCACTGCGCGGCGTCACCGGCGGCCAGCGCGTCCTTGCCGCCCACCAGCAGCTGCTGCACGGTGCCCACGGCCGACTCGGCCTCCGGGCTGGGGTTCTCCCGGGCGCTCTGCTGGAGCAGGCGGGCCAGCTTCTCCCCGCGCTCCAGCAGCTTGCGGAAGGTCTCCTCCGCCTTGCGCGCGTCCACCACGCCCTGCGCCTGCGCGTAGTGGGACTGCTCCTGGCCCAGCTTCTCCGCCTCGCTCTGCGGCAGGCCGGCCCGGGCCTCCAGGCGCACCAGCTCCATGTTGCCGGAGGTCAGGTCGGTGGCCTTCACCGCGAGGATGCCCTCGCCGGACAGCTCGAAGACGACCTCCAGCGGCGTCTCCCCGCGGTTGGCGACGTGCAGGTTCTTGAGGACCACCTCGCCCAGCTTGTGGTTCTCGTCCTGGAACTCGCTCTCCCCCTGGTACACGGGGATGCGCGCCTCGGACTGGCCGGAGGTGCCCGGGAAGAAGATGTCGCGCGCCACCACCGGCACGCCCGTGTTCTTGGGGATGAGCCGCTTCACCCGGCCGCCCATCACGCCCACGCCCAGGCTCTGGCTGGCCACGTCCAGCAGCAGCGCCTGCCCCGCCTGGCGGACCAGCTCGTCCGCCTGCACCGCGGCGCCCAGCGCCACGGCCTCGTCCGGGTGCACGTCCGTGGAGGGCGCGCGGCCGAAGAAGTCCGCCACCAGCCGGCGCACCAGCGGCACGCGGGTCATCCCGCCCACCAGCAGCACCACGTCCACCGAGCGCGGATCCATCCGCGCCTCCGCCATCACGCTCTTGCAGACGTCCAGGCAGCGGCGCGACAGCGGCTCGGAGAGCGTCTCGAAGAAGCTGCGCGTGAGCGCGGTGTTGATTTCGGTGAAGCGCTTCACGCCCGCCGTGTGGTCGCCCAGGCCGGACACGGAGATGAGGGCCTCCTCGGACTCGGTCAGCTCGCGCTTGGCCGCCTCCGCCGCCACCTTCAAGCGCCGCAGCGACTGCGCGTCCTTGGAGACCGCCTCCTGGAAGGGGTCCTCCACCTGCGCCAGCAGCCACTGGACGATGCGCTGATCGAAGTCCTCGCCGCCCAGCGCGTGGTCGCCGCCCGTGGCCTTCACCTCGAAGACGCCCGCCTTCACGTCCAGGATGGACACGTCGAAGGTGCCGCCGCCCAGGTCGAACACCAGCGCGCTGCCCTCGAAGCCGCGCGACAGGCCGTACGCGAGCGCCGCCGCGGTGGGCTCGTTGACCAGCCGCACCACCTCCAGCCCCGCGATGGCCGCCGCCTCCCGCGTGGCCTGGCGCTGGTTGTCGTCGAAGTTCGCGGGGACGGTGATGACGCACTTGCGCACGTCGCGCCCGAAGTGCGCCTGCGCGTCCAGGCGCAGCTCGCCCAGGATGAAGGCGGACACCTGCGTCGCCGGCAGCACGCGGCCGGACAGCTTCACGCGCACGTCGCCCGTGGGGCCGGCCACCAGCGGGTACGGCACCACCGCCTTCGCCTGCTGCACCAGCTCCGGCGTGTAGCGGCGTCCCAGGAAGCGCTTGGTGGCCCACACCACCGCGTCCGGGTGCTCCTCCCCCAGCGCCTGGGCCGGCTGCCCCACCAGGCGGTCGCCCGCCCGGGTGAGGCCCACCACCGAGGGCGTGAGGCGCCCTCCCGCGCGCGAGGGGATGAGGCGCGGGCGTCCGTCTTCCACGGTCGCGACGACGCTGTTGGTGGTGCCCAGGTCGATGCCGATGACAGGTTCTTGCATGGCGAGGGTGGGGCCCACGCTACGGGTAAGCGCCCGCTTCCGCCAAGTCCTGTCGCACCCCGGCCGTCCGTTCCCGGGCGCCGGACTGCCTCGGGGGGCCCCCCGAGGCTCCAAAGACGGCCACCAGCACACACCCGAAGCGCCCAGTCGGGGACGATCCCCCGCCCGCCCTGTCCAGACCCCGGGAGGCCCCGGGCGGCCACGGCGATCCCCGCATGGCGCCGGCATCATTGCCGCCAGGGACGCCCCATGCTAAGGGCGCCAGCGTCATGGTGAACGTCTCCATCGCCCGCCGCTACGCCCGCGCCATCCTCGACGTCGCAGCGGAAGGCAACCGCACCGACGCCGTCGCCGAGCAGCTCAACGCCTTCGCCGCCGTCGTGGGCAAGAGCGCCGAGTTGACGGACGTGTTGCTCAACCCCGCCTACAGCCGCGCCCAGCGCAGCAGCGTGGTGGAGGCCCTGCTCCAGGCCCTGCCCGCCCCCGCGGAGCCCGCGCTCGCCAACGCGCTGCGCCTGCTGGTGGACCGCAGCCGCCTGGGCTACCTGCCCGACATCGCCCGGCTCTACCGCGACATGGCGGACGCCCGCGCGGGCCGCGTCCGGGGCCAGGTCACCAGCGCCGTCCCGCTCACCGCGGACGCCGTCGCCCAGCTCCAGCAGTCGCTCCAGCAGATCACCCAGCGCAACGTCGTGCTGGAGACCAAGGTGGACCCCGCGCTGCTCGGCGGTGTGGCCGCCCAGGTCGGTGGCACCCTCTACGACGGCTCCCTGCGCACCCAGCTGGAGCAGATGCGCCGCGAGCTGAAGTAACCCCCATCCTCACTCCCGGTGCGGTAGACGCGCCGGGTTGTCAGGGTTGCCCGCAGTCCTAGTCAAACCTGTATTTCCCGTCGGCTCGGGGAATGGGTATACTTCTGGGCAACGCGGACAAGCCCGCGTTTTCCGAGACGACCCGCCCATGCCGCAGCCTGTGTTCCAACGGCTTCCCGGAGCCCTTCCGACCCCGGGGGTTCCCGAGGAGACCCTGCCCTTCCTGAGTGCGCTGCTCAACGCGCCGGGTTGGGGGGTGGCGCTGGTGGATGGGGACTCCCGCCTCGTCTGGATGAACGACCTGCTGGCTTCGCTTGGCGGCCGCCCGGCGCAGCTGTGCGTGGGTCGCTTCCTGTCGGAGGTGTGGCCCGGCCTGGCGCCGCCGCTGTCCCCGCTGCTCGCGCGGGCGCAGTCCGGTGAGCGCGTGGCGGAGGAGATCGTGTCCGGCCGCTTCGGCGAGGTGGGCACGCTGCGCCACCTGACCGTGAGCGCCATGCCGGCGGCGCCTGCGTCCGGCGTCCTGCTGCTCCTGCGGGACTCCTCCGCGCGCCTGCGCGAGGACGCGGCGCTGCGCGCGAGCGAGGAGCACATGCGCTCCATCGTGGAGATCTCCTGCGACGGGTACTTCTTCCACGACCGCGGGCAGTTCCTGGAGATAAGCCCCGGCCTGGGGCGCCTCCTGGGCTATTACGAGACGGCGGAGCTGATCGGCCGGAGCATCCTGGAGGTCGTGGCGCCGGAGTTCCGCGCCCCCGCTCGCGACGTGATGGGCCGCGGCGTGGAGGCCCCGTACGAGTTGGCCGTGCTCCACCGCGACGGCCGCCGCATCCCCGTGGAGGTCATGGGCCGGGCGGCGACGTTCCAGGGCCGCTCGGTGCGCATGGGCGCGGTGTGGGACGTGAGCATCCGCAAGGCCGCCGAGGAGCGCCTGATGCGGATGGAGCACTTCCGCGACCAGTTCCTGGACGCGGCGGGGGACGGCTTCAAGGCCCCGCTCCAGTCGCTCCAGTGCGACGTGCTCGCCCTCCAGCACGCTCCGGAGATGCCGGAAGGCCTGACCGAACAGGTAGGACGGGTGGGCGCGGGCGTGCGCCGGGTGGAACGGCTGATCCGCCAGCTGCTGGACTTCACCCGCGCCCGGCTGTCCAACGGCCTGCCCGTGCACCCCTCGTCCATCCACCTGGGACAGCTGGCGGAGCGCGTGCTGGCGGACCGGCAGCGGGCCCACCCGGGCCGTGACCTGCGGCTCGTCGTCAGCGGCGACCTGAGGGGCACCTGGGATGGCGAGCGGCTCTTCCAGCTGATGGACTCCCTGGTGGGCAACGCCCTGCACCACGGCCCGGTGTCGTCCTCCGTGGTGCTCCAACTGACGGGGCGCTTCGACGGGGTGACGGTGCAGGTGCACGACCCGGACTGCCGCGTGCCGCCGGAGTACCAGGGCACCCTCTTCGAGCCGTTCAAGCACCGCGCCCTGTGCTCCGCGGATGACGGGCTGGGGCTGTCGCTCTTCATCGTGCGGCAGATCGCCCTGGCCCACGGCGGGCGCATCTCCGTGGAGTCGGGGGCGGCGGACGGCACCCGCTTCATCGTGTGGCTGCCCCGCGAGGACGGCCTCTCCGCGTCCGGCGTCTGAGGCCGGGCCCGATGCCGGACCCGGCGTCAGGCTCCCCGGGCTTCCGTCCGGGCGAGCCCCCCTTGAGTCCGGGGCGCCGGCTTACGTGCGCGATAAAGGGGCGCGGGGGTGGGGGAAGGCCCTGGCGCGTGGCGCGTTGCGAGAGTCCCGGTGCCCGTGATAGGGGGCCACCCGGTACATCAAGATTCGCGGCGGCCATCCCCGTTTCCTCAGGCCGCCCCCTCCGCAAGGACGCTAGACGCCCATGGAAATCCGCGCCGACGAGATCAGCAAAATCATCCGGGAGCAGATCAAGGACTACGGCAAGAAGGTCACCGTCGCCGAGACCGGCACCGTGCTGACCGTGGGCGACGGTATCGCCCGTGTGTACGGCCTGGAGGGCGCGCTCGCCGGTGAGCTGGTGGAGTTCACCAACGGCGTGCAGGGCCTGGTCCTCAACCTGGAAGAGGACAACGTCGGCGTCGCCATCATGGGTGAGTTCAAGGACATCCGCGAGGGTGACACCGTGAAGCGCACCGGGCAGATCGCCTCCGTGCCGGTGGGCAAGGGCCTGCTGGGCCGCGTGGTGAACGCGCTGGGCCAGCCGGTGGACGGCAAGGGCCCCATCGAGGCCACCGAGCACCGCCGCCTGGAGGTGAAGGCGCCCGGCATCGTGAAGCGCAAGTCCGTGCACGAGCCCCTGCAGACGGGCATCAAGGCGCTGGACGCGCTGGTGCCGGTGGGCCGCGGTCAGCGCGAGCTCATCATCGGTGACCGCCAGACGGGCAAGACGGCCGTCGCCATCGACGCCATCATCAACCAGAAGGGCCTGGGCGTTTACTGCATCTACGTCGCCATCGGGCAGAAGCAGTCCACCGTCGCGCAGGTGGTGGAGAAGCTGACCAAGCACGGCGCCATGGAGTACACGACGGTCGTCGCGGCGAACGCGTCCGACCCGGCGCCCATGCAGTACTTCGCGCCGTACGCGGGCGTCGCCATCGGCGAGTACTTCCGCGACAACAAGATGCACGGCCTCATCGTGTACGACGACCTCTCCAAGCAGGCCGTGGCGTACCGCCAGCTGTCCCTGCTCCTGCGCCGCCCGCCGGGCCGCGAGGCGTACCCGGGCGACGTGTTCTACATCCACAGCCGCCTGCTGGAGCGCGCCGCCAAGCTGTCCGACGAGGAGGGCGCGGGCTCCCTCACGGCGCTCCCCATCATCGAGACGCAGGCGGGTGACGTGTCCGCCTACATCCCGACGAACGTCATCTCCATCACCGACGGGCAGATCTTCCTGGAGACGGACCTGTTCTTCTCCGGCGTCCGCCCGGCCATCAACGTGGGCCTCTCCGTGTCCCGCGTGGGTTCCGCGGCGCAGATCAAGGCCATGAAGCAGGTCGCGGGCTCCATGAAGCTGGAGCTGGCGCAGTACCGCGAGCTGGCCGCCTTCGCCCAGTTCGGCTCCGACCTGGACAAGGCCACGCAGGAGACGCTGGCGCGCGGCGCCCGCATGGTGGAGCTGCTCAAGCAGGGCCAGTACGAGCCGCTCTCCGTCGAGCGTCAGGTCATCCAGATCTACGCCGCGACCAACAAGGACGACGCGGGCAAGCGCGGGTGGATCCGCCAGGTGCCGGTGGGTGACGTGGTCCGCTGGATGAAGGAGATGCTGGAGTTCGTGGACAGCAAGTACCCGAACATCGTCTCCGACCTGGTCGCCAAGCGCGAGCTGACCGCCGACATCAAGGCGAACATCAACAAGGCGTTCACCGAGTTCAACGACCTGTTCCAGGCGACCCCGGGCGCCAAGGTCTAGTTTCGCGCCCCACGCGCGGTTGCCGTCACGGACAGCCCCGCCCTCCCTTTTCGCAGGGAGGCGGGGCTTTTCGTTTGCCTTCAGCGCAGCCGGGGCAGGATGGCGCGCAGGCTCTTGTCCGCGCTGCCCCGCGTGCCCAGGCGCTGCACGGCGGCGCGCTCGTAGGGCATCACGTTGGCGCGCTCCACCAGCTGCACGTGGGCGCCCAGCGCGGCGGGCATGGCCAGGTCCAGTTCGAAGATGTCACCCGCGACGAGCGTGGACTCCGGGCCCGTGTGCGTGGCGTCCCAGATGCGCTTGAGCGCGGAGAAGTAGCGCCCGCGCCGCAGGTACACCGGCCTGCCCAGCACGCCGTCCAGGTGGAGCGCCTCTGGCAGCGCGTCGAAGCGCGCGTCCTTCGGCTCCGTGTCCTCCAGCTGGAACTTGCGCGCGTCACCGAAGACCTTCAGCCGCTCGCGGCCCCTGGGGGCCAGCTTGTCCAGCTTCGCCTCCACCAGCTCCGTGTGCGCGTTCGTCACCACGGACACGGGCAGGCCCGTGGCGAGCAGCGCCTCCAGCACCTCCTTCGCCTCCGCCTTGAAGGCCGTGGCCGAGTGCCGGTACGCCTCCCGGTACAGCGTCTGCACCGTGTCCGTGCGCAGCGCTTCGTCGTCGCCCTTGCCGAAGCGCTTGAGCAGCCGGTGCGCGGTGCAGGTGGCCGTCAGGTAGGGGTCCGCGGTGGCCGGCGCCACGATGCGCCCCGCCACCTCCCAGCCGTACTGGTCCACGCCCTCATGCAGCGCGGCGACCTCCTCCGCCCACGCCTGGGACGCGTCCTGCCCCAGCACCCCGTACAGCGCGTCCTGGAAGTGCCTGAGGAAGGGCTCGCCCTCCGCCAGCACGTCCGTGAAGGTCCCATCGAAGTCCAGCACCACGCACGCGATTCCCATCCACCTATCCTTCTTGCAGCCCGGCCGCTTCGAAGCGCGGCCGTGAACGAAAGCCCCGAATGACGCCCCGTTGGCCGCTCCGAATCAAGCCCCCTGCCCTGCCTCCGGGCGGAGTCCGGTGCCAACTCCCGGAAAGCCGGATGGAACCCGGGTCGGGTGGTGCCGTTCCCCCCGCGCCCCCACCGTAGAGCCTCCCGCGGGGGAGGGGGGCTCCGCGCCCATGTCCGAGCCGACTGGCACCTTTCTGGCGGAGTCCACACCCGTGCCGCAGGCGTGGCTGCGCACGGTGTTGCAGCTCTTGCCGGTGGGGGTGGTCATCGTGGACACGGCGGGCCGCCTGCTCGCGGCCAACGCCGCCGCGAGCGCGCTGTGGGGCCAGGCCGCGCTGGCGCGGATGCAGTTGGAGCACTTCGGCACCTTCGAGGCGTACTGGCCCGGCACGGGCAGGCGCCTGCGCGGCGAGGAGTGGGCCGTGGCGCGCACGCTGCGCACCCGGCAGACCGTCTCCAACGAGGAGGTGGACATCGTCGGGAGGGACGGCGCGCGCCGCACCATCCTCAACTCCTCGGCGCCGCTGTACTCGGCGGAGAGCGGGCTGGTGGGCGCGGTGAACATCAACGTGGACATCACCGAGCGCAAGGCCACCGAGCGCGCGGAGTTCTTCGTCAGCGAGGCGAGCCGGCTGCTCGCCGAGTCCCTGGACTGGGAGACGACGCTCAAGGCCGTGGCGCGGCTGGCCACGCTGGAGTGGGCGGACTACTGCATGGTGGACGTGCTGGGGCCGGACGGAGCGCTGCACCGGCTCGCGCTCAGCGCGAGGGACCCGCGGAAGCAGTCGCTGCTGGACCAGACCCTGCCCTTCCCGCCGCGGGCCGACTCGGACTCGCCGCTCGCCCGGGTGTTCGCGCGGGGCAAGCCCGTGCTCGTCGCGGACATCACGCCCGGCTGGCTGGACGCGGTGTCCCTCTCGCCCGAGCACCGCCAGCTGCTGGAGGCGCTGGCGCCGCGCTCGTCCATGCTGCTGCCCCTGGCGGTGGGGCGCAGGCGCTTCGGCATCATCAACCTGGTCTCCGCGTCGCCCGCGCGCCTCTACACGAAGCGGGACCTGGGCTACGCCACGGAGTTCGCGCGCCGCGCCGCCCTGGCGGTGGAGAGCGCCCGGCTGTACCGCGAGGCCCGAGAGGCCTTGCGTGAACGGGACGCCTCCGCGGCCATGCTGGAGTCCTTCTTCGCCGCGTCGCCGGTGGGCATGGGCTTCGTGAACCAGGACCTGCGCTACGTACGACTCAACAAGGTCATCGCGGAGAACAACGGCATCCCCCTGGAGGAGCACCTGGGCCTCACGCCCCGCGAGCTGATGGGCCCGGCGGGCGCCCCCATCGAGGACCTCTTGCGCCAGGTGCTGGAGTCGGAGGCGGCCGTGGTGGACGACCCGGTGGAGTACGTCGCGGGCCCGGAGCCGCGCACCTTCCTGGCCACGTACTTCCCCGTGCGCGCCGGCACGGAGCTCCTGGGCGTGGGCGGCGTGGTGCGCGAAATCACCGAGCAGCGCCGCATGGAGACGCACCTGCGCTTCCTCACGGACGCCACCACCCGGCTGGCCACGTCCCTGGACTGGCGCACCACCGTGCGCAACGTGGCGGAGCTGGTGGTGGCGCAGATGGCGGACTACTGCCTGGTGGACATGCTGGGCGAGGACGGCCAGCACCTGGAGCGCGTGGAGCGCCGCGCCATCAACGAAAGGCTCCAGGCCCAGCTGGAGAAGTCCATGCCCTACGCGCCGCAACCCGGCACCCACACCCTGCTGCGCAAGGTGCTGGAGACGGGGCACTCGGAGCTGGTGGCGGAGGTGGACGAAGACGCCATGCGCGCCTTCTCCGTCAACGACGTGCACCGGGAGGTGCTGGAGGGGCTGAGCCCGCGCTCGGTGATGATCGTCCCGCTGATGGCGCGCGGGCGCACGCTGGGCGTCGTGAGCGCGGCGACGTGCTCTCCCACGCGGCGCTTCAACACGCGGGACCTGTCACAGCTGGAGGACCTGGCCTGGCGCGCGGCGCTGGCCGTGGACAACGCGCGGCTGTACCGGCAGGCGGAGCAGGCCGTGGCCGCGCGCGACGAGTTCGTGGCGGTGGCGACGCACGAGCTGCGCACGCCCCTGTCCGCGCTGCACCTGCAGCTGTCGTCGCTGCAGCGCACGGTGGACAAGCTCGCGTCGGCCGAGTCGGAGCGGCTGGGCCAGGGGCTGTCGGGCGCGCTCCGGCAGGCGGACCGACTGACGCGGCTGGTGGCGCACCTGTTCGACGTGGCGCGGCTGGGCACGGGACAGATGGCGCTGGAGCTGGGGGCGGTGGAGCTGTCCTCGCTGGTGCACGCGCTGGTGGCGCGGATGGAGGAGGCGCTGGCCACCGCGGGCTGCGTGGCGGTGGTGCACGCGGACCAGCCGGTGGTGGCGCTGGCGGACCGGCCGCGCGTGGAGCAGGTGCTGATGAACCTGCTCACCAACGCGATGAAGTACGCGCCGGGCCTGCCCGTGGAGCTGTACGTGGAGCGCGACGGGGAGGAGGCCATCATCGCCGTGCGCGATTGGGGCCCCGGCATCCCCCCGGAGGCGCGCGAGCGCATCTTCGAGCGCTTCGCGCGCAACAGCGGCGAGCACGCGCGCGCGAGCCTGGGCCTGGGCCTCTACATCTCCCGGCAGCTCGCCCGCGCGCACGGCGGCGACCTGTCCGTGGAGGCGCCGCCGGAGGGCGGGCCCGGCTCGCGCTTCGTGCTGCGCCTGCCCCGGTGGAAGAAACCGTCCGGGACGGCGCCCGGTTGAAGCAGGCGGGCGCATGTCGCACGGCGCCACCTTGCCGCCCACACCCGGGGGGCCATTACCCTTCAGGGCCATGGACGACGCGCGAACGACAGCAGCGCTCGGACGCTGGCGGTGGCTGCCCTGGGGGCTGCTGGCCGTCGCGGTGGTGGTGGCCTCCACGGGCGCGTGGCTGGGCTCGCGCTCGCTCCACGCGCTGGAGACCCGGAGCGCGCAGCTGGAGCGCGAAGCCTCCGAGTCGGAGGCCCACGTCGCGCGATTGCAGACGCTCCGTCAGGCCATGGAGCGGCGGCTGCGCGCGCTGGAGCGTCAGCAGCAGGCGCAGGAGTGGGGCGGCGCCGCGGCGGAGCTCCAGGCGAAGAGCGCGGAGGCGCAGCGCACGAAGCGCGAGGCGGCGCTCGAGACGCTGGGCAGGACGCTGAAGGACGCGCTCCAGGCGGGCGACGTGACCGTGGCGCTGGAGGACGACGCCCTGCGCGTGGAGGTGTCCGAGCGGATCCTCTTCGCGCCCGCCACCACGTCGCTCACGCCGGAGGGCGCCGGCGTGTTGAAGCAGGCCGCGGCGGTGTTCCGGGGGCCGCTCGCCGACCACCGCGTGGCCGTGGAGGCCCACACCGACGAGGTGCTCCCCGCCGCGCCCGGGAGCCCCGCCACCACCGCGTGGGAGCTGTCCGCCGCGCGGGCCGTGGTGGTGGTGCGGCAGCTGGGCGAGCGCGAGGGACTGGCTCCAGAGCGCCTGAGCGCCACGGGCCACGCCGCGTACCGGCCGCTGGTGCCCAACGACAGCCCGCCCCACCGCGCCAGCAACCGGCGCGTCACGCTGCGGCTGTCCCCCACGCCGGTGACGCCGGAGAGCGCGGCCGTGGCCCGCACGGAGCCGCCGCCGAGGCCCATGAAGCGACTGGCGAAGGCCAAGAAGACGGCGCAGCGCTGACGCGCGGGGCGCGGCGTGAATAGAACGCGTGGCTGCCCGTCCAGGGGTGCAGAGGGTTTCACCTCGCCCCTGCCCCGGAGCCTCCCGTGTCGGCCTTCCGCCCCGCGCTGTGCGCCGCCTTCGCCGCCAGCCTCCTCCTGGCCGCGTCGCCCGCGGAGGCCCGCTTCGGCAAGAAGTCCTCGGACACCTCCGAGAACAAGAAGGAGGACAAGAAGCGCGACGGCAAGCGCGACGACAGGGGCTCCAGGGTCCACGCCGCCACGCCCGTCCGCTCCGGCTCGCGGAGCGAAGCCCACTACACCCGCCCGCCGCCGCGCGACCGGCCCTCGTACTCCACCCGCATCCACGGTGACGCCATCGTGGCGGCCGCGGAGGTGCTGGCCGTCGCCGTGGACGCTTCCAGCCCGGGGCCTTCCATGACCGTCCGCGAGCAGCGCGACGTCCAGCCGCTCCGCCTGCGCGTGGGCCTCAACGCGGGCGCCCTGGGCGGCGGCGTCGCCGGGGACGCGTTCCTGGGCATCGAGGGTGAGGCGCTGGGCATCGCCGTGCAGGGCACGCAGCTGGTGCTGCCCACGGACGACGGCACGCGCGGCACGGACGACATCCGCCTGGCGACCCTGCACCTCACCTATGCGCCCGTGTCCACCGACCGCGTGCGCTGGCGCCTGGAGGGCGGCGTCTCCACCGCCCACGCGCCGGACGTCCTCTTCGTGGGCCCCAGCGTCGCCACGTCCCTGGAGGTCTGCGTGGCGGGCCCGCTGGACCTGGAGGCGCGCGTGCAGGGCACGGCCGGCCCCTACCGGCAGCTGGACGCGAGCGCCGGCATCGCGCTGCACCTGGGCGCCCTCAACCTGCGCGGCGGCGTGCGCGGCCTCGTCCTGGACGACGCGGGCCGGGTGGACGGCATCCAGCACGTGGACCGCTTCGTGGGCCCCTACGCGGGCGCCGGCCTGGCCTTCTGAAGCACCCGCATGTCCAGGGGTGCACATGCCCCCTTCCGGACACCGCCCCCCCTCTCCGGGGCGCTGGTTTCACCTGGGGTGATGAGGGTTGAATATTCCGGGCGAGCAGGCGTCCACATGCCGCGGCCCATCCCGTGGGCCCCTGAAGAGGAGAGGTCGCCGTGGGCTTCTGGAAGACGCTGTGTGCCGCGCTCGCTGTCGCCGTCCTGCTGGGGTCCGCGCCCGCCGAGGCCCGCTTCGGCAAGCGCTCCAAGCCGAACAGCTCCGACTCCAAGGACTCCGACGACAAGGACGGCAAGCAGGAGCACCGCGCCACGCCGGTGGGCCGCCGCGCCTCGGACGCGCCGGTGCGCTCCAGCGTGCGCTCCTCCGGCGTCGGCATCGGCTGGTTCGACGTCCTCTTCATCGCCGGCCCGTCCAGCTACCACCGCCGCGCGCGCGCGGAGGTCCCCCGCGGCCAGCGCGCGCCCCGGCCCGCGCCGCTCGTGCACCTGAACGTGCAGGGCAACAGCTTCGGCGACGTGGGCGGCGCGCTGGACCTCTTCATGGCCCTGGACGGTCAGCGCTGGGGCATGGACGCGCGCGTGAGCGGCATCGCGCTGGAGGCGGATGACGGCTCGGTGGACACGGACCGGCTGACGCTCCTGGACGCGCACCTGACCCTCTCGCCGTGGTCCACCGAGCGCGGCCGCTTCCGCCTGGAGGCCGGCATCGCCAGCGCGCACGCCCCGGACGCCATCTTCGTGGGCCCCAGCCTCGCCGCGTCGCTGGCGGCGTGCCTGGGCCCGTCGCCCTTCGACGTGGAGGCGCGCATCCAGGTGGTGCCCTTCCCGCACCGCCAGGTGGACATGCAGGCCGGCCTGGCGCTGCACCTGGGCGCCCTCAACCTGCGCGGCGGCTGGCGCACCCTGTACCTCAGCGACGGCGGCCACCTGGACGGCGTGGTGCACGCGGACCACTTCACCGGTCCCTACCTGGGCCTGGGCCTGTCGTTCTGAAGGCCGGAAGGCTGAAGTAAAAACTCCCGGGGTCCAAAGCCACGCGCGGGCCCCGGGAGTCGTCGCGCCGGGGCTACTCCTCCGACGACGCCGCGTAGGACGCCGGGGTGGTGTCCGCCCCGGCGCCGTTGGACGCGCCCGCGCGCTTCATGCGCCGCTTGGGCGGCGGGGCCAGCTTGGGCTCCATGCTGAAGACGCGCCCGTAGATTTCAGGCGTGTTGATGTTCACGATGACGCCGGGGTCCTTCACGTTCAGGCGGCGCGGGTTGATGACCTTGAGCGCCGCCTCCAGGTCCTCGCCCTCCGCCTCCAGGAGCTTGCGCGCCGCGCCCTTCGACAGCACCACCGGCCAGCCCGTGGCGTTGTCGTACTCCGGCCTGAGCGCCATGACGCCGTCGGTGCCGCCGCGCTCCATGTCCTTGAGCATGGACTTCACGGTGGTGACCCGCAGCGCCGGCATGTCCACCGGATGCACCAGCACCACGTCCGCGTCCTCGGCCACGGCCGCCTCCAACCCGGCCTTCACCGACGAGAGCAGGCTGCGCTCCCAGTTCGGACTCGTCACCAGCTCCAGGCTCGGGTGCTGCTCGCGCACCGCGGCCTCGTCGCTGCCCACCACGCCCAGCACCCCGCACCCCGCCTTTCCGAAGGTGGACGCCAGCGACTGGAGGAAGCTCTTGCCCCCTTCATGCTCGATGAGCGCCTTGGGGTGGGACATCCGCCGGGCCTTGCCCGCCGCAAGGATGATCGCCACTGCCTTCATGACCCGCCTCCTCGCCCTCGACGGAAAGCCGGGGGCACCGCCAACAGGCTGTTGACCTCCTCCCGGGATTGCAGCCCGCCCGCCAGTACGAGTCGTCAGACAGCCGCCAGTCACACGAGGAGGTGTTCGCTGCCGGCCCTTTGGGCAAGGGCGGGTGTCCACCAGGAGTCAGCCGGACGGGCCAGGGGGCTTCCCCTCCCCCGCGCCGGATGGGCGCCCGGTGGCCCTTCAGTGCAGCCAGCCGCTGGAGGCCGCCAGCCGCAGCGGGGCGGCCGTCTCCACGGTCGTTTCTTCCGGCGCCGCCAGCGCCTTCACGGTCAGAATTTCAGCCAGCCGGGCCAGCGGGCGGCGGCGGGCCACGCGGTGCAGCTCGTCCTCCGTCACCTCGCCCAGCAGGTCGCCCCCGCGCCCCTCCACCACGGGCAGCACGTGCACGCCGTGGCGGTACATCTGCTGGAGCGCTCCCAGGACGGTGTCCTCCGGGAACAGGGTGATGGCGCGGGAGACGAGGTTCTGGAACTCAGGGCTGCGGCACATCGACACGTGAGGCCTCCGGTGCTCGGCGTTCGGGCGCCGTGTGCCGGAAGGCCTTAGCAATCCGCTTGCCGACGTCCGCGCAGGGGCTCCGGAGCGGCTCCAGGCCCCCTGCGGATCCGCCTGCCCGCGCGCCTACTTCTTCGGCGCGGGCTTCACCGACTCCACCATCTTGCGGAAGCCCTTCTCCGCGCCGTTCACCGTCTTCTCCGGCCCGGTGAGCTTGTAGAAGATGGCGCCCTCCGGCCCCTCCACGATGGCGCCGCGCAGCTTGAAGTGCGGCTTGGGCGTGGAGGGCCCCATCATGGGACCGCCGCCCGCGTACGTGCCCTTCACCTCCACCGTGGTGACGGGCAGCCCGTTCACCTTCTCCTGCTTCGTCTTCGCGTCCTTGTCCTCCAGGGGCTTGCCGTCGGGCTTCTGGAACTGCGCCACCCAGCGCTTCACGTTCGCGTCCACCGCGCCGCCCTGCCCCTGCCCGAAGTAGAAGACAGCCAGTTCCGCGTCTTCCGCGTCTCCCTTCACGGCGGGCACCTTGTACGTCGCGGCGCGCATCGGACGGGGAGGCTGGGCGGCCCACTCCGGCGGCGCGCTCCACGTCAGGCCTCCGGCCTCCTCCGCGCTCGCGCCCATCGCCACGGTCATCGCCAACACAGTCAGCAGTCGTTTCATGGACGGCAGCGTATCCGCGTTCCTCCGCGCGTCACGCCCTCGTGCCGCGCGCGCCGCGCAAGACGTCCACCTGCGTGCACGCGCGGGAACCCCATAGCTGACTCGGCGCGTCAATCCCTCTCACTTTGTGACCGGGGGAGGGCGTGCTACTCACTGACGTGTTTCCAGCAGTTCACCTTGGGCTGGAGGGGATTCCCACCATGAAGAAACAGTTGTTCCTCGGGGCCATGGCCCTGGGAGCCGTCGCCTGCACGCCGGAGATTGCGCAGGAGGCTCCGAACCTGAACGTCGGCCTCGCGGAGTTCGACCCTTCGGCGTCTCCCGCCGTGGTCCCCTCCCCCAACGACCTGGCCATCAACCAGCAGACGAAGAAGGTGAACGCGCCCATCAATCCGGCGGCGTCCCCGGCGGAGCAGGAGTTCACGCGCGACTACCTGAACTCGCTCAACGGCTTCCCCACGTCCGCCATCGCGAACACCAAGATCAAGGACCTGGATCCGAGCTCGGTGAGCCCGAAGACGGTCATCTTCATCGACATGTACCAGGGCACGCCGCTGGCGACGAAGCCGGTGACGCCGACGCTCGCGTACAACGAGGACACGGACCTCCTCAACATCATCCCCCCGGTGGACCTGAACACGGGCCTGCCGGCGTGGCCGAAGGGCTCGCGCTACGCGGTGGCGCTGGTCGGCGGTGAGAACGGCCTGAAGACGACCTCGGGCCAGCCCATCATCGGCTCCGCCACGTGGGCCTTCATCAACTCCGACAAGTCGCTGGTCACCTGCGAGGACCTGACCTCGCCGGACTGCGGCCCGGCCACGGAGCTCATCCCCTCCACGGAGACGGACCCGGCCAAGCGCCTGGCGGACCAGACCGCCAAGTCGCTGCAATTGGAGCAGCTGCGCCTGGGCTACAAGCAGGTCTTCGACAAGGCCCTGGCCCCGCAGGGGTTCAAGCGTGAGGACATCGTCCTCATCTGGACCTTCAGCATCCTCAACCAGCCGGAGGCCACCATCAACCTGGCGGCCAATGATCGGCTGCCGCTGATCGTCCCCTTCCCCAACAACCTGATCCGCAAGCCGGACGGCAGCGGCCTGGACTTCCCGGTCCCGCCGACGCCGGGCCTGCAGCAGGACCTGTTCAACGGCCTGAACACCCTGGACGGCTTCTCCACCACGGGCGCCATCGTCGCGGAGAACGGCGACACCACGGGCGTGCTGGACGGCACCATGTACCGCGTGGCCGCGGACGGCCCCGCCCCCAAGCTGGATCCGGAGTCGCTGGCCGCTGGCGTGAAGTTCTTCAAGGTCACCAACCAGAAGGAGGGCACCCAGCCGGACGTGACGACCTGTCTGGTGAACAACTCCGGTGACTGCGGCACCAGCGTGAGCGCCGATGATGGCGTCGTCGCCGTGCCCCAGCAGCTGCAGATCATCCCGAAGGCTCCGCTGGATGGCGCCACCGAGTACGGCGCGGTGCTGACCACGGACCTGAAGGACGAGAAGGGCCGCAACGTGGCCCCGTCCACGGCCTTCGCGCTGCTGCGCCTGGCCAACCCGGTGTACAACGAGACCACCAAGAAGAGCCTCATCTCCTCCGTGCCGGACGGGCTCGCCGAGCAGCTGGAGCCGCGGCGCAAGCTGCTCAAGCCCTACTTCGACAAGGTGGCGGCGCCGGTCAAGGACGGCGGCCTGGGCATCCCGCGCTCGCAGATCGCCCTGGGCTGGAACTTCACCACCCAGAGCACCACGTCCGTGCTGCAGCAGCTGTACACGCTGCCCGGCGGCGTTTACGGGACGCCCGCGGCGCCCACCTCCATCTTCCCCATCACCTCGCAGGTGAAGGCGGCGATGGCCGGGGCCGGGTTCGCGTCCACCAACGTCGGCGCGGTCTATGAGGTTCGCGCCAACACGCCGTGGCTGCTCACGGGCCCCTTCGGCACGCTGAACCCGGGCGGGAAGCGCGACACGCGCTACCCGTTCATGCTGTTCGTGCCGACCGGCACGGCGCCCACGGGCGGCTGGCCGGTGGCGGTGTTCGGCCACGGCCTGACCAGCAACCGCACCGCGGTGCTCGGCGTGGCCAACAAGCTGAACGGCGCGGGCTACGCGGTGGCCGCGATGGACGCCGTCTACCACGGTGAGCGCACCAGCTGCGTGGGCGCCGCCGCGGTGCTCCCCACGCCGAACCCGGCGGGCGACTCCGCCGCGTGCGCCGACCCCGCCACCCAGCGCTGCGAGGACAACGCCGCCAGCCCGTCCTACGGCCGCTGCGTGGCGCGCACGGTCGACGCCCGCGCGGACTGCAGCGCCGCGTCGCTCCCGGCGGGCGTGCCGGCGGACGTGTACTGCTCCAGCATCGTCTCGCAGGGCCAGTGCATGGCGGACAACAAGTGCGAGGGCGGCGACTTCCTGCGCAGCGCGCAGGGCGTCCCGGTCATCTCCGGGTGGAACTTCCTGAACCTGGGCAACCTCTTCACCACGCGCGACAACTTCCGCCACCACGTGGTGGACTTCAGCCAGTTCCTGCGCGTGCTGGCCAGCCAGGAGCTGTCCGACGCCGTGGGCGGCCTGAACGCGGCCCAGGTGGACTACGTGGGCCAGAGCCTCGGCGGCATCATGGGCACCATGTCCACCGCGGTGTCCCCGCGCGTGCGCCGCTCGGTGCTCAACGTGGCCGGTGGCAACCTGACCGGCGTGCTCCTGACGGCGCCCGCCTTCGCGGCGCAGCGCACCGCGTTCCTGGGCTCGCTCGCCGCGGCGGGCATCAAGCCGGGCATGCCGGCGTTCGACACCTTCATCAGCCTGGCGGGCACCATCCTGGACCCGGCGGACGCGCGCAACTACGCGTACCTGCTGGACAACAACCCGGCGGCCCCCACGAACGCCGCCGAGCACCGCACGTTCATCCAGTACATCGAGGGCGACCAGGTCATCCCGAACGCGAACACGCTGGCGCTGATCAACGCGGCCAACCGCACGGACGCGCCGCGCACGGTGGCTTCGTACATGTTCCCCGAGGCCGTCATCGGCGCCATCCCGGCCGCTGGCCGCCACGCGTTCCTCAACAACCCGCAGATTCCGGAGGCCGTGCGCAACGCGGCCCAGGACCAGATCATCGGCTTCCTGGCGACCGGCACCGTGGCGCAGTAACGGCAACCACTGAGAGAGGAATCAAACACTCATGAAAAAGACACTCTCCCTCGTGGCGATCCTGGCGGCCGGCACCAGCCAGGCCGCGGGCTTCCAGATCGACACCCACAGCGCTCGCGCCACCGGCACGGGCGGCGCGGCCACGGCATGGCTGGAGGACTCGTCCTCCATCTATTACAACGTGGCGAACATGGTCGGCGTGAAGACGCTGGACATCACGCTGGGTGACACGGGCATCCTCCCCAGCATCACGTTCCAGCGGCCGGGCATGGAGGCGGAAGGGCAGCGCACCACGCTGTCGCCGCCTCCGCACCTGTTCGTCGTCTACAAGCCGTTCGAGAAGGCGGCGTTCGGCGTGGGCGTGTTCACGCCGTACGGCGCGCGCAGCCGCTGGGAGGAGGGCTTCAGCGGCCGCTTCCGCGGCTACGAGTCCTCGCTGGCGACGTACTACATCAACCCGTCGTTCGCGTATGAGCTGCACCCGCGCTTCCGCTTCGGCGCGGGTCTGGACATCGCCCGGGCCACCATCGAGCTGACGCGCAACCTGGACTTCGTGAACAGCGAGGGCGCCGTCCACCTGGGCGGCGCGGACTGGGGCTCGGGCTTCAACATCGGCGTGCAGGCCAAGCTGCTGGACAACCTGGACATGGGCCTGCACTACCGCAGCGCCATCGACATCGCGTTCCAGGGCCAGGCGGACTTCCAGAACATCCCGGTGGAGTTCCAGAGCCGGCTGACGGACCAGAAGGCGCACGCGGACGTCGTCCTGCCGTCCACCGTGACGGCGGGCCTGGCGTACCGGCCGCTGAACAACCTGATGCTGGCGTTCGACGCGAGCTGGGTGGACTGGTCCTCGTTCTCGGAGCTGGCCATCCGCTTCGAGAACCCGTCCATCGACAACCCCATCCCCAAGCGCTGGCGCGCGAAGTGGAAGTACTCGCTGGGCGGTGAGTACGGCGTGACGGAGGCGCTGCAGGTGCGCCTGGGTCTCACGTACGACCCGTCCCCCAGCCCCAACAGCACGCTGACGCCGGACCTCCCGGACGCCAACCGCTTCAAGGTGTCCGTGGGCGCGGGCTACCAGTTCAAGCCGTTCCGCGCGGACCTGGGCTACCAGTTCGTCGCGCTGGCGGACAAGGAGAGCACGGCCCCGGGCATGCCGGGCACGTACTCCGGCAACGCGCACGTGCTGGGCCTGACGCTGGGCTTCAACCTCCAGTAACCGGCTGAGCACTTCCTGAAGCACCGGGGCGCCCGGCTCCTTCCGTTCATGGAAGGGCCGGGCGCTTTCGCTTACGGTGCCGGCCGTGAGCCCTTCCAAGCCCGGCCGCAACGACCCGTGCCCCTGTGGCAGCGGGAAGAAGTACAAGGCCTGTCACGCCGCCGAGGACCGCGCGAAAGCCGCGCCGCCTCCC
>NZ_RAWC01000092.1:0-32110 GCF_003611685.1 Corallococcus sp. CA049B
GACAGGGGGCTGTCCCGCGCGGGCCTCCAGGGCGTGGGAGAGCCAGGGCTTGAGCAGGCGGGGCAGGGGGACGTCCTCCCAGGCGGCGAGCCCCAGGGCGGCGAGCGCGGCGGGGATGAGGGCCTTGCGAAGCGCGGGCGGCACGGTGAAGCGCCGGGAGGAGGCGGAGCGATGGGACCGGGTGCGCGTCTTCGGGTTCATGGCCATCCCCTTTGCGACCGGTGTGCCAACGGATTTCCCCTCTGAGGGGCGGCGGGTGTGTCCCTGGGGCCACAGGAGAGAGGGGAAAAGCGTGGCAGGGGCGTGGGCCGCGTGCGACGGTCCGCGCCGCATGCGAATCGCGACCTGGAACGTGAACTCGGTGAGGGCCCGGCAGCAGCGGTTGATCAACTGGCTGAAGAGCAACCAGCCAGACGTGCTGTGCCTGCAGGAGCTCAAGTGCACCGACGCGGACTTCCCCTTCGACGCGGTGAAGGAGGCGGGCTACTGCGCCGCGGTGCACGGGCAGAAGACGTACAACGGCGTGGCCATCCTGGCGAAGACGGAGCCGACGGACGTCATCCGGGGCCTGTCGGACGGGGTGGATGACACGCACGCGCGCTTCATCTCCGCGACGGTGAACGGCATCCGCGTGGTGAGCGCGTACGCGCCCAACGGGCAGCAGGTGGACTCGCCCGCGTATGTCTACAAGCTGGAGTGGTACCGGCGGCTGCGCAACTACCTGGACACGCGCCACAAGCCGGACGACCTGGTGGTGATGGGCGGGGACTGGAACATCGCGCCGGACCCCATCGACGTGTACGACGTGGCGCAGTGGGAAGGGCAGACGCTCTTCACGTTGCGCGAGCGGGACGCGCTCCAGCAGGTGTGTGCCTTTGGGCTGACGGATGCGTTCCGCAAGCTGTACCCGGACGTGCAGAAGTTCTCCTGGTGGGACTATCGGATGCTGATGTTCCCCAAGAACAAGGGCGTGCGAATCGACCACCTGTTCCTCACGGCGCCGCTGGTGCCCCGGCTCACGGCGTGTGACGTGGACCGCGAGGAGCGCAAGGGACAGCAGCCGTCGGACCACGCGCCGGTGTGGCTGGAGTTGAAGGACTGAGTAGAAGCACTTTGTTGGTTAAATTGATGTTTGTGCGACTGTGAGTCCGACGGATTGAGAGTCCCGGGTGGATGCGATATGAAAAAAAGGCTATTTATTGGTTCGTCAGTGGAAGGACTGGACGTTGCGAATGCAGTTCAAGGACTTCTTGAACGCGACGCTGAGTCCACGGTTTGGCATCAAGGCATCTTTGATGTAGGAGGAACTTCACTTCAGACGCTGATCAAGACAGCGGAGGCGTCAGACGCCGCTGTGTTCGTTTTTTCAGCGGATGATGAGATTAAGATAAGAGGCAATACCCATTTGGCGGTTCGCGATAATGTGATTTTCGAACTTGGGTTATTTATAGGAGTTCTTGGTGCGGAAGATGTGTATATTGTGGCGCCGCGAGATAGTTCGGGGCTGCGAATTCCGACAGATATTCTAGGTGTCACCTATGCAACCTATGACCCACGGCGCTCTGATGGCAATATAGATGCGGCGCTGGGGCCTGCTTGTACGGCTATCCGAAGGCAATTGCGTAGAGATGTTGGTGAAAAAGGTTTCGATGCGGATGTTGCGCCTCGTTTGGTTGGTTTTAATGACGAGGAAAGTGTTGGACTGATTCAGGCTTGGTTGCGAAGGTCTATCATGGCTGTGCTGCTAAGGCCGCATCGACATGATGAGGTTGATCACGAGTTGGGGCTTTCGCGAGGGACCTCCGCAAGGCTGGCTAGGAGAGCTGTGGAAGATCCGTCCACTGGCTGGCGTGTTGTTGCTGATAATGGAGAAGTGTTTCATCTGGAAATGAAAAAGAGGTGAGTGCTGTGTTGATTCGCTCGTTTGTGTATCTTGATGATTACAAGTTGTTCTCTTTTTCGTCTCAGCTGTTTAAGGGTTTGACTGAGCACGTTGTTAATTTCTCAAGTCGATCGCAGGGGGATGAAAGAAGCAGGGAGGCGTCGCCGGGTAGCGCGCGGTTGGTTGCTGAGATTGCATCGGAGCGAAGCAGTGTTTCCGAGAAAAGGTTCTTGCACGACCATGCTTATAATTTGTTTGAGCAGGAGCTTGAGTCGCGTGGGGGTATTGCTGGTGTGAGTGAGTTGAGTCGGTTGGTTGATTTTCAGGCGTCGAAATTTATTAAAATATCTGGAAGTGCCGTGGTTAATGACGCGCAAGCGCTTCGAGATATGGTTGTGAGATTTAATGAAATTGTTGATTCTTTGGCGTGTGTGACTAGTTTGGGTCGCAAGCTTGAAATGCAGGAGGCTGTTAGGCAAGCGAGCCAGGAGGTAAAGGATCGCAATGAGCTTGCGCGGCTGGCGAGGCAGTTGAAGCAGTTTACTCCTCAGAATCTGTCCAAAGAGGCTGGATTGAGAATGGACGAGGAGTATATGCGCCGACTCGCCTATCTTCTTGAACATGGTTATGGAGATCAGCTTCAGATGCAGGTTCCTGTTAAGGCTGCTGACGGTGAGTTGGTTTTTAGCGCTGTGCTTAAACGGGAAGCTTTGCGTGAGTCAAAGGAGGTGTTGGTCCAAAAATATGCGCGCCTTATGGAGCAAAGGGTGACAATTGTTGGTATTCCCACCCAGGCTGGGGCTCCGGTGGCATCGCTTCGGATGCTGGATGATGTTGAGTCGACCGTTAAGGTCGTTCTTAATAAGTCTGTTTCGAATATGTCTGAAATGGAGTTGAATTTCACAGGGAGAATGGAAAGGGAGGTTGTTGTTGATCCAGTTGCGATCTACGTGGAAGTAGAAGTTCCAGGCACATTGGCCTGAACGGAGTGTTGCCTGGGGTAAAGGGGTACGAGTTGCTCGTCAGCCGACTTGAATGCACGAAGTGCGACCAGACGTACGCGCCGGGCAAGGTGTGGAACCTGTGCACGGCGTGTCAGGCGCCGTTGTTCGCGCGCTACGACCTGGAGCGCGCGGCGAAGACGCTGCGCAAGGAAGCGCTGCCTGGCCGTGAGCGCTCCATGTGGCGTTACCACGAGGTGCTGCCGGTGGATGACCCGGGGCAGCGCCTGACGTTGGGCGAAGGCTTCACGCCGCTGCTGCCCGCGCCCCGGCTGGGATCATGGCTGGGATTGCCGCGGGTCTGGGTGAAGGACGAGAGTGGCAACCCGACCGGTTCCTTCAAGGCGCGCGGTCTGTCCGCAGCGGTGTCCATGGCGAAGGCGCTGGGCGCGAAGGCGGTGTGTCTGCCCTCTGCGGGGAACGCGGGCAGCGCGCTGGCGGCATACGCGGCGCGAGGCGGGATGGAGGCGCACGTCTTCGTGCCGAAGGACATCGCGTCACTGTTCCTGATGGAGACGCGGGCGTACGGCGCGCACGTGGAGACGGTGGAGGGGCTCATCTCCGACGCGGGCCGGGTGTGCGCGGGGCTGGCGAAGGAGCATGGCTGGTACGAGTGCGCCACGCTGAAGGAGCCATACCGCGTCGAGGGCAAGAAGACGATGGGCTACGAGCTGGCCGAGCAGCTCGGGTGGACGCTGCCGGACGTCATCCTCTATCCGACGGGCGGAGGCACGGGGCTCATCGGGATGTGGAAGGCCTTCGACGAGATGGAGACGATGGGGCTGATTGATTCGAAGCGGCCCCGGATGGTGGCGGTGCAGGCGGAAGGCTGCGCGCCCATCGTGAAGGCGCACGCGGAAGGCAAGCCGGACGCGCCCATGTGGCAGGGCGCGACGACGCACGCGCACGGCCTGCGGGTGCCCAAGGCGCTGGGCGACTTCCTCATCCTGCGCGCGGTGAAGCACAGCCACGGCACGGCGGTGTCTGTGACGGAGGAGGAGATCGTCCAGGGCACGAAGGACGCAGCCGCGGCGGAAGGGCTGTTCATGGCGCCGGAGGGTGGCGCGTGCGTGGCGGCGCTCAAGAAGCTTCAGGCCGCCGGGGAGGTGAAGCCGGAGGAGACGGTGGTCGTGTTCAACACGGGCACGGGCTTCAAGTACGTGGAGAACATGGCGCCGCTGTGGTGAGCGCCCGACGGGTGAAGGTCTTCGCGCTTGTCGTCTCCCTGATGCTGGTGGGGTGCGCGTCCGCGCCCCTGCCGGCGCTGGAGGACTGGGGCGCGGCGGAGGACGACGCCTGCGAAGGGCACGACCGGTGCGTGGCGCTGGTCTGCGCTGATGACCTCTGCGGGCTCTATCGCTGCGAGGACACCGGGGTGTTGCTGGCGCGGGGAGGCATCCGGCCTCCCGTGTCGTCAGCGGCACCCGGTTCAGGTCCCCGGCGGAACTGGGGCAGTGCCCAGCCGCTTCCGGGGGACCGCGAAGCCATCTTCGTCATCCGTTGGTACAACCATCCCGCGCCTCCTCCGCCACCGGATGGCAGGAGGCCTTCCGGCTCGGGATGGGTCAAGCATCATCTCTACCCGCAGGAGCCGGGTCTCGCGATCTTCTTTAGACGGCAGGGCGGTATCAACGTGCATGATTTCACGATGATCATCCCTCGCGCGGAGCACGTGCGGCTGCATGGCGTGGGGGGGCAGGGCGGCCCCTGGAATCAGGCGTGGCGCGACTTCGCTCGCAGCAACACGCGGGCCACCCCAAAGGAAATCCAGGATCAGTTGGCTCGGATGATCGTTGACTTCAACATCATGGGTCCCATTGTTCCCTACTACAGGCTTCAATAGGTGCCGGGAGGACGCGTGAAGTTCTTTGAGGTGCACCCAGCGGAAGGTCCGCGCTTCACTGGCTACATCAATGGTGTGCACCGATGGGGGCTTCCAGGGGGACTCTGCCCGGTCTGCCATGCGAGCCCGGGTGGACTGGGAGAGGCGTATCCGTCCGTGGATCTCTCGGGCTGGGCCCATCGTCAGGAACTCGTGGAGGCCCGGCAGGTTCCGCTCGAAGAGTATGAGCGACTACGTGAGCTGGTTCGGTCCCAGGTTCCCTTCGACGCCCCATTGTTCCCAGGTGCTGAGTTCGGGCCCCTCACAGGAAAGGCCTCCGGCAAATGGGGAGCTATCCATCTGCCAGAACCCTGGACCCTCGTGATGCGGCCTGACGCCCTGGAGCGCATGCGCGAAGAGAACATCGCGCTTCGTGCCAGCCAAATGGACCTGCGGTTCCTGGGCCGGACGGAAGTGGAGTTGCTGGAGATCGAACTACATCCCCGTGGCCGAGTGCACGACAGTTGTTTCCCTGAAGGACGAGAACGTCCGTGCGAACGGTGCGGACGTCAGGGAGGCAGTTATCCGAAAGAGCCCATCCTGGATGGACACACCCTGCCCAAGGACCAGGACCTGTTCCGGCTGACCGACTACACGACCATCATCATCGCCACGGAGCGCTTCGTGGACGCCGTGAACCGCTTCGGCTTCGAAGGCGTCGTGTTCAAGGAGCTTCCTGTCCTCTGACCTACGGCGCCACGTCCAGCCGCGTCCAATCCGCGGCGACCTGGAGTTCCAGCACACCGTCCTCGAAACGGTGTGCCCGCGCGCCCGTCACCTTCCGCACCGACGTCAATCCATACACCCGGATCGTCTCTTCCGTCCGGGCTCGCGCGAGCGCCCTCGTCTCGCTCCGCTCCAATCGCAGCACTCCATCCGTCACTCCGCCGCGCAGCTCCGTGAGCCGTGACTCGCCGTAGCCGTCTCCCGCGTCCTCGTAGAGCCGGCCGTATATCTCCGGCGCCGCGTGCACGTGCCACTCCAGGTGCTTCCAGTTCGCGTCCGTGGTGTGCATCGCGGGCCGTGTCAGCGCCACCGCGCCTCCCGCGCGCAGCCACACCGGCACCGTGTCCAGCGGCCCGTCCGCGATGACGTGCCGGCCTCCCTCGCGCACCTCTCCGGTCCGCTCCAACCCCGGCCACTCCAGCCACGCACCCGCTGGCAAATACGCCAGCCGCTTCGTCTGTCCGGGCCGCACCACCGGCGCCACCAGCAGGTCCCTTCCGAACAGGAACTGATCAAACGCGCCCGCCGCCTCCGCGTCCCCGGGCGCCTCCATCAGCAGCGGCCTCAGCGGCGCGATCCCCGTCTCCGACGCCTCGTGCATCAGCGTGTACAGCGTGGGCAGCAGCCGATACCGCCGCTCCAGCGCCGCTCGCGCCAGCGTCAGGTAGGGCTCTCCGAAGCGCCACGGCTCCTGCGGTGACGTTCCCTTGCCCGCGTGGTTTCGCATCAGCGGGTAGAACGTGCCCGTCTGCATCCAGCGCACCAGCAGCTCGCCGTTCGCCCGGCCGATGAAGCCCGGGATGTCCACCCCTGTGTGCGCCACCGCCGCCAGGCCCAAGCCCATCAACATGGGCAGCGACGTCTCCAGCTGCGTCCAGTGGCTGGAGTTGTCCCCCGTCCACACCGCCGAGTAACGCTGGATGCCCGCGAACCCCGCCCGCGTCAGCAGGAACGGCCGGGCCTCCGGACGCAGCTCTCGCAAGCCCTCGAACGCGCCCTTCGCCATGCCCAGCGCGTAGACGTTGTGCACCTCCAGGTGCCGCTTGTCCCCGTGACGCGCGTCGTACGGCAGCGTCTTGCCCTCCACCTGGCCAATGCCTTCCGCGCGCTCGCTCGTCAGCGTGAGGATGCCCACGTCCGGCTGCACCCCGAAGCACGACGGCTCGTTCATGTCGTTCCAGAACCCCGCCATACCCATTGCCACGAAGTCGCGATGCAGGCCGCCCCACCAGCGCTGCACCTCCGGCCGCGTCAGGTCCGGGAACACCGCGGGCTTGGGCCACACCTCGCCCACCAGCACGCCGCCCCGGTCGTAGCGCACCAGGTGGTCGCGCGCCT
This sequence comes from Corallococcus sp. CA049B, assembly GCF_003611685.1. Classification (NCBI taxonomy): domain Bacteria; kingdom Pseudomonadati; phylum Myxococcota; class Myxococcia; order Myxococcales; family Myxococcaceae; genus Corallococcus; species Corallococcus sp. CA049B. The sequence continues at coordinate 6,830 of NZ_RAWC01000092.1, forward strand.
TCGCGTCCTCATACACACTCCAGCCCGGCTCCAGCTTCAAGGCCGGATCGATGATGGGGACCAGCCGCACGCCCTGCGCCGCCGCCTCGCGCACCAGGCCGGCCGGGTCCGGGTAGCGCGCCCGGTCCCAGGTCCAGACCTTGTACCCATCCATGTAATCGATATCGAGGTACACGCAGTCCAGCGGCAGGTCCCGCTGCCGGTAGCCCTGGATGACGCCCCGGATGTCCTGCGCGTTCTCGTAACCCCAGCGGCTCTGCTGCGCGCCCAGGCTCCACAGCGGGGGCAGGGGAGGCCGCCCCGTCAGCGCCGCGTACCCGCGCACCACGTCCGCGGGCAGGGGCCCCGCGAAGAGGTAGCAGTCCAGCTCCGGCCCCCACGACTCCCACGCCACCCGCGACGCGTCCGCGAGCGCCACGTCCACCTCCGAGCGCCAGGACTCGTCCAGGAAGAACCCCCACGCTACGCCGTCTCGCAGGCCCACGAAGAACGGGATGGACTGGTAGAGCGGATCCGTGTCCGGGTGGTGCGGCACCACGTCCGTGTTCCAGAACGTGAAGTGCATGCCGCGCTTGTCCAGCGGCCCCACCTTCTCTCCGAACCCCAGGTAGCGCTCCCCCTCCGGCGCCCGCAGCTTCAGCCGCGCGCGGTGCCGGCTCATCGGATACGCGGCCTGCACCTCACCGGACACCTCCACGCAGCGCGCCAGCTCCCGCCCCTGCGCGTCCTGGAAGCGCCACGTCCCCGACTCCACGTCCACCTCCAGGGACACGCCGTCCGCCGTCACCCGCGCGCGCTCGCCGTCGCGCTCGACCTTCAAGGGGAGGCCCCCTTCGGCGATGACGGACCAGGACCGCTTGCCGGGCAGCTCGGGATGGAGGAAGCCGATCTCCGACGACACCGGCGCGTGCCTCAGCCGCAGCACCCCGGGCAGCGGACACGACACCTCCAGGACGGCGTGCCGGCCGGACAGGCGCAGCCGGTGGGGTTCGACGTGGGCGTCAGTGACGTGCATGCCTGGGAATCTAGGGAGCGCGCGCGGCCCGCACCCGCCTTTCCTTCCGGGCCCGTGCGATGCTGTCCACTGCCATGACGCCGCCCCCTGATCCGCTGCCCTTCCCGGACAGCCTCTGCCACCGCTGCGCCGCGCCGCCCCGCTACGTCCAGACGCGGACCACCACCTTCATCATGTGTCCGCTCCTGCCCCAGAAGTACGCGCCCCAGCCCGTGCGCGCGTGCTCGCTGTTCCGTCCCCCCGAGCCCGGCGCCACGCCCGCGTAAGCCCCCTTCGGCTCCGAAGCCGGGCAGGCAGCGGGGCGGCAGCGGCCATTCCCCGCGAGGCATCCGTACCTTTGTCACAAGCAAAGGAGCCTTCATGGCCAGCCGTCGGAAGACCCACGCCGCCCCCCGGCGCAAGCACGCCGCCGCCACGCCCGCGAAGCGCGCCGCGCGCAAGAGCCACGCGCCCGCCACCGCCAGCAGCCGCTATACGAACCCCGCGCTGCGCGACCGCCTCAAGCAGCGCATCATGAAGAGCGACAAGGGCGGGCGCGCGGGCCAATGGAGCGCGCGCAAGGCCCAGCTCCTCGCCGCGGAGTACAAGAAGGCCGGCGGCGGCTACCGGGGCTCCCGCGGCACGGCGCAGCGCCACCTGTCCTCCTGGACGAAGGAGGAGTGGGGCACCCAGGACGGCGGCACCCGCGCCCGACACGGCCGCACCACCGCGCGCTACCTGCCCAAGGAGGCCTGGGCCCACCTGAGCCCGGCGCAGAAGAAGGCCACCGAGCGCCGCAAGCGCGCGGGCTCCCGGGCCGGCCGCCAGTTCGTCGCCAACACGCCCGCCGCACGCCGGGCGAGGAGGCAGGCCACGAAGCGCTAGCCCGCGCTCCGGGGCCTCCCTGATTCCGGAGGCGTGCGACAGGTCCCGCCAGGACGGCTCGCGCTCGTGGCATAGAGTGCGGACCTCCTGGAGGCGGGACGCTCACACGCCCGAAGGAGACGGGGAGAACGTCATGGACTGCGACTGGCTCATCATCGGCTCGGGGTTTGGCGGCAGCGTCAGCGCGTTGCGGCTCGTCGAGAAGGGCTACCGCGTGGTGATGCTGGAGAAGGGCCGGCGCCTCCAGGGCCAGGACTTCCCCAAGTCCAACTGGAACCTGAAGCGCTGGCTGTGGATGCCCCGGCTCGGGTGGCGCGGCCTCTTCAAGATGACCTTCTTCCGCCACGTCACCGTGCTGTCCGGCGTCGGCGTGGGCGGCGGGTCGCTCGTCTACGCCAACACGCTGCCCATCCCACGGGACGACTTCTTCGGCGCCGCCTCCTGGGGCCACCTGGCGCCGTGGAAGGAGGAGCTCGCGCCGCACTACGCGACCGCGCGCCGCATGCTGGGCGCCACCGTCAACCCGCTCAACACCTTCCCCGACCAGATCCTGCGCGAAGTGGGAGAAGACCTGGGCCGCACCGACTTCCAGCCCACCACCGTGGCCATCTACTTCGGCGAGCCCGGCGTCACCGTGAAGGACCCCTACTTCGGCGGCGAGGGCCCGGAGCGCACCGGCTGCAACGCGTGCGGCGGCTGCATGCTGGGCTGCCGCAACAACGCCAAGAACACGCTCGACAAGAACTACCTCTACTTCGCGGAGAAGAAGGGCCTCACCCTCCACGCGGACACGGAGGTGACGTGGGTGCGCCCCCTGCCCGGCGGCGGCGGTTACGAGGTGACGGCGAAAGAGGGCACCGGCTTCTTCAAGAAGACGCGCCGCTTCACCGCGAAGCACGTCGTCTTCGCGGGAGGCGTGCTGGGCACCCTGGACCTGCTGCTCAAGCTCAAGGACGCACCGGACGGCCTGCCGAACCTCTCCGAGCGCGTAGGCGACGGCGTGCGCACCAACTCCGAGGCGCTCATCGGCGTCGTCAGCGGCAAGAAGCAGAAGGACCGCGACCTGTCCCGGGGCATCGCCATCGGGTCCATCCTCCACACCGACGAGCACTCGCACCTGGAGCCCGTGCGCTACCCGGAGGGGTCCGGCTTCTTCCGCCTGCTCATGGCCCCGCACGTCCCCGGCGCCACCGCGTGGTCGCGCGTGGCCCGGCTGGTGGGGCTGCTCGCGCGCCGTCCCCTGCGCTTCCTCCAGGCCTGGTTCGTCCCGGACTTCGCGCGCCGCACGATGATCCTCCTGTACATGCGCACCATGGAGGGCCACCTGCGCATGCGCCGGGGCCGCGCGCTCACCACCGGCTTCCGCTCCGGCCTCACCACCGGCCTGCAGGAAGGCCCCGCGCCCACCGCGAACATGCCGGAGGCCTTCGACCTGGCGAAGCGCGTGTCCGACAAGCTGGATGGCTACCCCATGACCATGGTCAGCGAAACGCTCATGGGCATCCCGACCACCGCGCACATCCTGGGCGGCGCGTGCATGGGGGACTCACCAAAGACAGGCGCCATTGACGCGCGCCACCGCTTGTATGGCTATGAGGGGTTGTATGTGGTGGATGGCGCGGCCATCTCCGCCAACCCCGGCGTCAATCCCTCGCTCACCATCGCCGCGCTCGCCGAGCGCGCCATGACCTTCATCCCCGCCGCCCGGGAGCTGCCCCGGGGCGACACGGACGCCACGCTCGAAGCCCCCTCGCGCGCCCACGCCGCCGCCTCCTGACACACGCCCGAGGGCGTGTACGCGGATGCCCCCTGTGCCCCCTTGGGACCTGGGGTCGGGCGCGATTGATCAGACGTGAGCGCGGGACTCGTACTCCGGTCCTGCGCTCCGCGCATCCGGTGGACGCGGGGATGGCCCGCTTGTCATTGTTGGCTGCGAATGCACGGGATGGCGCCACCCTGGCGACGTCCCACACCGTCGGCGTGGGTGGGAGCCGGCAGTGTTCAAGCAAGGGCACTCCGGGTGCCCCCAGGCAGCATGGTTGGCCTGAAGAGTTCCGTGTAGTTCCTATTTTGCAGGGTTATTCGCTTTCGCCACCAGTCCGGTCGGGTGAAGAGATGACTTCGTTCATGTCAGCCTTTTCCATTCATGCTCCGGTGAAGGGCTCTCCTGGACTGGAGGGCCGTGCGGCGGCGCTGCTGGCGTTGCAGTTGCGCGAGTCGCGCAAGCGGGTGGACGGCCTGTTCACCTGGCTGATGTTGGGGCAGTGGGCGGCGGCGGTGCTGGTGGCGGTGTTCGTGTCTCCCTATGGGTGGGAGGGCAAGGTGCGCGCGCTGCACCTGCACGTGCAGATGGCGGTGCTGCTGGGCGCGGCGCTGTGCGTGTTCCCGGTGATGCTCACGCGGCTGCACGCGGGGGAGACGGCGACGCGCCACGTGGTGGCCATCAGCCAGATGCTCTGGTCCGCGCTGCTCATCCACCTGACGGGGGGCCGCATCGAGACGCACTTCCACATCTTCGGCTCGCTGGCGGTGCTGTCGTTCTACCGCGACCCGAAGGTGCTCCTCACCGCCAGCCTGGCCATCGTCGTGGACCACTGCATGCGGGGCGCGCTGTGGCCGGAGTCCGTCTACGGCCAGCTGCACCCGGAGTGGTGGCGCTTCCTGGAGCATGCCTTCTGGGTGGCGGCCATCGACGTGGTGCTGGTCGTCGCCTGCCGGGACGCGCTGCGCGAGCTGCGGGAGCGGGCCGGGCGTCAGGCCCTGGCGGAGGCCACCCTCGAGGAGGAGCTGGCGCTGCGCGCGGGACAGCTGGACGCCGCCGTGCGCGAGGTGCACGCCGTCCGCGGCCACGTGGAGCAGATGGAGCGGCTGGCGTCGCTGGGTCAGATGACGGCCAGCGTCAGCCACGAGCTGCGCAACCCGCTGGCGGCCGCGCGCACCGCGAATGCGTTCGTCCTGCGCCGGATGCGCAAGGCGGAGGCCTTGCCCGCGGATCCCCGCATCGCGCGCTTCCTGGACATCATCGACCGGGAGCTGCAGGCGTGCTCGGTCATCATCTCCGACCTGCTGGACTACGCGAAGGGCCGGCCTCCGCGCCGCACGCCCTGTCCGCTCAAGCCGCTGGTGGAGGAAGCCATCAGCGTGGTGCCGCGCCGCGAGGGCGTGCGCGTGGACAACCAGGTGCCGGACGGGCTGCCGGTGCCGCACCTGGACCGCGAGCAGTTCCGCCAGGTGCTGGTCAACCTCATCCAGAACGCGGTGGAGTCCATCCCGGCGGAGCGCTCCGGGACGGTCTGCGTGCACGCCGACGCGCTGGGGGACGGCGGCTGGAGCCTGCGCGTGACGGACGACGGGCCGGGCATCCCCGCGCCGCTCCTGGAGCGCATCTTCGAGCCCATGTTCACCACCAAGCTGCGCGGCACCGGGCTGGGGCTCGCCATCGTGAAGCGGCTGGTGCAGGGGCATGGCGCGCGCATCCAGGCGGAGAGCGACTTCGGTCACGGCTCGCGCTTCACCGTCCTCTTTCCGGACGCGTGCGCACCGGCGGCCGCGGCGCATCCCTGAAGAGAGCAGCGGCAGGTTGGCGACTCGCGCGTGGGGCGTGGGCTCACGCGATAACGGAGGCAGGCATGCAGGCACAGGCGAAGCCGTACCCGGAGGCGGGTTCGGTGGATGCGGACTGGGCAGTGCGGCGCATGGCGGCGACGGAGCTGGACACCGCCCGGGGGATGTTCTTCCTGGGGGTGCTGGAGACGGTGCGCAGCGGCGTGGGCGAGGAGGCGGTGGCCGCGTGCAGGGCCGTCACCGACGAGCGCCGCTTCGTGGGCTTCTTCAACTACCCGGTGGCCACCTTCCTCAAGCTGGCGCAGGTGGCGGCGCGGCAGTTGTCACCCCGGTGGGGCGGGTTCGACGAGGCGCTGCGGCAGATGGGGATGCAGGCCACGCGCAGCTTCCTGGAGTCCGCGGTGGGGCGCACGTTCCTGCTGCTGGCCGCGGGGGACCCGCGCAAGCTCGTGACGAACCTGCCGGCCGGCTACCAGATGGCGGTGAGCTACGGGGAGCGCACCGTCGACTGGAGGGGAGAGGGGGACGCGCTGTTCATCATGCGGCGCGACTTCATGCCGGCGGCGTATCACGAGGGGGTGCTGCGCGAGGTGCTCACCATGGTGGGGGCTCGGAACGCTCGGGTCCAGGGGCGCAAGCTGGGCCTGCTGGACACCGAGTACCACATCACCTGGGAGGCGCCGGTCGTGCTGCCCGCGGAGCCTCCCAGGTCGCCCTCGCGCTGGCGGATGTTCCAGTAAGGGGGAGCGCGGGGACCGGGAGTTGGGGCCCGGTCCCCAGGCGCAGCGCCCCGGATGGCGCGGGAACTTGCGCCCCCGGCGCGGCGGGGCTCTCCTCTCACCAGGAGGTCTCCACCGCGTGAGCCGCGATGACAGTCAGGAACGGACGGAGCGCTGGCGGAGGCTCCTGTCGGACACCCGCATCGGGTCGGGGCCGCGCTCCGCGCAGGCGGAGGCAGCTGGCGCGGAGGCCGCGCACCGGCAGCTCGATGAGCGCAATGACTACTCGCGGGACTACGACCGCATCGTCTTCTCCAGCGAGTTCCGCTGCCTGCACGACAAGACGCAGGTGTTCCCGCTGTCGACGAGCGACTACACGCGCACGCGCCTCACGCACAGCATCGAGGCGTCCTGCGTGGGCCGCTCCCTGGGCCATCAGGCCGGGCTGGGGTTGAAGGCGCAGGGCGTGGAGCTGGACCCGTCGCACCTGGGCACCATCGTCGCGGCGGCGTGCCTGGCGCACGACATCGGCAACCCGCCGTTCGGCCACTCCGGGGAGGCGGCCATCCAGCACTGGGTGGGGCAGCGGCTCTCGCCGCCAGGGGAGGGGAGGAAGAGCCCGTTCGCGACGGAGGCCGAGTGGCGCGACCTGTGCGACTTCGAGGGCAACGCGCAGGGCTTCCGCATCCTCAACCGGCTCCAGTCGCGCGAGCGCCGGGGCGGGCTGCGCTACACGGCCGCGACGCTGGGGGCCATGAGCAAGTACCCGCGTCCGTCGGTGCTGCCCGGCTCGCGGCAGAAGACGAAGGGGGTCGTGTCGGAGAAGAAGTTCGGTTACTTCCAGGACGACGTCGACCTGGCGCTGGAGGCGTACCGCGCCACGGGCTTGCGCGAGCGCGAGCCCGGCGTGTTCAGCCGCCACCCGCTGGCCTTCCTCGTCGAGGCGGCGGACGACATCTGCTACGCGGTCATCGACCTGGAGGACTCCGCGAAGCTGGGGCTCGTGCCCATGGAGCGCGCGTGTCAGCTGCTGGAGTCGGTGCTGCCGGAGCCCTCGGTCCGCAAGCCGCCCCGGCACCTGGAGACGCGGATGGCGCAGGCGCGGGCACGGGCCATCGGGAAGCTCATCCCGGAGTGCGTGGAGGCCTTCCTGGAGCACGCGCACGACCTGGAGGCGGGGCGGACGGAGACGTCGCTCACCGCGCTCAAGCCCGACGTGCGCGCGCGGCTGGAGGAGATCACCGACTTCACCCGCGAGCATGGCTACTGGAGCGAGCGCGTGCTCCAGATCGAGAGCGCCGGCTTCAAGACGCTGGGCGGCCTGCTGGACATGTTCGCCCTGTCGGTGGTGGCGGAGTCCCCCAACGCGGAGGAGAAGAAGCTGCGGCAGCTGTTGCCCCTGGAGTGCTTCCAGCGCCCGGAGTTCGCGGCGGCGGATGAGGCGGCGCAGCGGCCGCTCCGCAGGGACGAGGCCATCCAGCGGCTCACGCCGTACCAGCGGCTCTTGTGCGTGACGGACTACATCACCGGCCTGTCGGACAGCCGCGCGGTGGAGCTGTACCAGCGCCTGTCTGGCATCCAGCTGCCCACGTAGGCCCTCGGGCGCCGGGAACGTGCGGCGCCGGCCGCCGGGCGCTACGCTTCAATCCCATGTGTGGCCGAGTCACCGTCCGGACCTCTCCCGCGCAGCTCGTCGCCGAGCTGGAGCTCGCGGGCGCGCGCGCGACGCTGGAGCGCGAGCGCTTCAACCTCTGTCCCACGCAGCTCCTGCCCGTGGTGCCCAACGACGGCGCGCGGCTCTTGGACGTGTTCCGCTGGGGGCTCATCCCCTCCTGGGCGAAGGAAGCGTCCATTGGCAACAAGCTGATCAACGCGCGCGGTGAGACGGTGGCGGAGAAGCCCAGCTTCCGCTCGGCGCTGAAGCGCAGGCGGTGTCTGGTGGTGGTGGACGGCTGGTACGAGTGGAAGCAGTCCACGAAGCCCAAGACGCCGTACTTCTTCCACCACCGCGACGGGAAGCCGCTGGCCCTGGCGGGGCTCTGGGAGGAGTGGACGGCCCCGGACACGGGCGAGGTGCTGCGCACCTGCACCATCATCACCACGGGCCCCAACGCGCTGATGGCGCCCATCCACGACCGGATGCCCGTCATCCTGTCGCCGGAAGGCCAGGCCGTGTGGCTTCGCCCGGAGCCGCAGGATGCGTCCGTCCTGCTGCCGCTGCTCGTCCCCGCCGCGGAAGCGCCGCTGGACGTCTACGAGGTGGCGCGCGGGGTGAACTCCCCCGCCAACGACAGCCCGGAGTGCGTGGCCCGCGTCGCGGCCTGAGCCGCGCCCGCTATCCCGCCGGGGTGCCCTCCTTCTTCTCCGGAGGCGGGTAGTAGGGCGCCACGGCCTCCTTGAAGAGCTCCATGTGCAGGGGCTTGCGCAGGGTCCCGACGACGCCGGCCATCCGCTCCGGCTGGAAGCTGGCGGTGAGCACGAAGACGGGCAGTCCGCACAGCGTCGCGTCGTCGTGCATCCGGCGCAGGAAGCCGTAGCCGTCCATCACCGGCATCATCAAGTCCAGCAGGACGATGCAGGGCTTGCGGCAGGAGGCCAGCGCCAACAATCCCTCCTCGCCATTGGTCGCCGTCAGCACGGAGTAGCCTTCGAGCTCGAGGTACCGGGCCATGACTTCCAGCTCCGGCTCGTCATCGATGAGGAGGATCAAGGGCGGGGTCGTCGCGTTGGGCACGGCTCTCTCTTCCGTGGGGTCAAAGGAAAGCTAGGTCGCCCGAACGCCGCACTGACCAGGGCCTTCTTTTGATTCCGGGCCGGCGGTCCCCACCCCGGCCGGTGGCACAGGGGGCCGGTTGGCCGTCTGCCCCGAAACAGTGGCGCGGGGGCCCCTGGACAGTTCCTGGGTGCTCGGGAGAAAGCCCCCTAGGATTCACACGCGATGGCGTCCTGCGACAGGGCCGTGCCGGGCAGGCGCCAGCGCCCTGGGAGACCGCACGCCGCTGCATGGAAACAGAATGAAACATCCCGCCCCCCTGCATGGCCAGGCAGGCCTTCCAACCCCCTGAATCGCCGTCCCGGGAGCGCCGGGAAAAGGCCTGCGCCTGCCCACCTCCACGGTTTTCCATGGATGACATGGAACTGGCGCCTCGACTGACCTACAGTTCTTGAACGGAGGGGGAAGTTTGCCCGAACTGCCACCCAGCGCGTATCCGGCCTTGTTCGAGCACACGCGAGACGGCGTGCTCGTCCTGGACCCGACCCTGCGGGTCGTGGCCGTGAACCGTGCCGCGGAGGCGCTGCTGGGCCCTCGCGACCTGTGGGTGGGGCAGTCCGTGGACGGCGTGCTGCCGGGTTGGACGCCCCCCCAGGTCTCTTCCCCGGACGCTGCTCCCCTGGAAACGGAGGTCCCGGTGGGCCCGGTGGGCTCCGTGCGGGTGCAGGCGCTGCCGCAGGACGGCGGCTGGCTGCTGCTGCTCCGGGGCCTGGACGCGGCCCAGGCGGCCGAGTCCATCCTCCGGCAGCAGAAGGAGTTCTTCGAGGCGGTGGTGCGCCACAGCCCGGTGGCCATCGTCACCATCAGCCGCGCCTTCGAGGTGCTGTCCTGGAACCCCGCCGCGGAGCGGCTCTTCGGGTACGCGCCGCAGGAGGCGCTGGGGCGCAACATCCTCAAGCTGGTGGCCAACGTGGACGACATCCGTCCGGAGGCCGAGGAGACGTCGCGCGAGGTGCTGCGCAAGGACCGCGTGCACGTCGTCACCAGGCGCGCGCGCAAGGACGGCACGGTGGTGGACGTGGAGCTGCGCGCCATGCCGGTGACGGTGGCGGGCCAGTCCATGGGCTTCATCGCCATCTACCACGACGTCACCGACCTCCAGCGGGCGCGCCAGTCCGCCGAGGACGCCAACCAGGCCAAGAGCCTGTTCCTGGCCACCGTGAGCCACGAAATCCGCACGCCGATGAACGCCATCATCGGCATGGCGGGGCTGCTCATGGACACGGCGCTCACGCCCGAGCAGCGCGACTTCGCGTCCACCATCCGCCAGAGCGGGGACGCGCTGCTGGGGCTGCTCAACGACATGCTGGACTTCTCCAAGATAGAAGCCGGCCGGGTCGAACTGGAGCAGCAGCCCTTCAACCTGCGCCAGTGCGTGGAGTCCGTGCTGGATCTGCTCGCCATGCGCGCGAGCGAGAAGTCCCTGGACCTGGGCTACCACGTCACGGACGAGACGCCCGTCAGCGTGGTGGGCGACGGCGCGCGCCTGCGGCAGGTGCTGCTCAACCTGGTGGGCAACGCGGTGAAGTTCACCGAGCGCGGCGGGGTGTCCATCTCCGTGGACACGCCGCGCCAGCCGCTCGCGCCGGGCGGCCTCTTCGAACTGCACTTCTCGGTGCAGGACACCGGCCTTGGCATCAGCGAGGCCGCGCGCGCGGGCCTCTTCCAGCCCTTCAACCAGCTGGATGAATCCGTGTCGCGCCGCTACGGCGGCACGGGGCTGGGGCTGGCCATCAGCAAGCGGCTGGTGGAGGCGATGGGCGGGCGGCTGTGGATGGAGAGCGAGGGTGTCCCGGGCAAGGGCGCCACGTTCCACTTCACCTTCCAGGCGCGCGAGGCCCCTCGCGGCGCGGAGGCCCTGCGTCCGGACGCGCTGAAGCTGCACGGCCGGCGGGTGCTGGTGGTGGATGACAACGCCATCAACCGCAAGCTGCTGGGCCGCCAGCTGGCCGCGTGGGGCATGGCCATCGTGGAGGTGGGCTCCGGCGCGGAGGCGCTGTCCAAGCTGGAGTCCGGGGCCCGCTTCGACCTGGCCATCCTGGACCACCGCATGCCGCTGATGGACGGCCCCACGCTGGCGGCGCACATCCGCCAGCAGCGCGACGCGCGCGAGCTGCCCCTGTTGCTGCTCACCTCGTTTGATCAGCGCGACGCGCAGCCGCCCGGCCTCTTCACGGCGGTGCTGCCCCGGCCGGTGAAGGCGTCGCAGCTGCATGACGCGCTGATGACGTGCCTGGCCCAGGACCTCATCTCCGCCCGGCCCATCCCCGTCACGCCCGCGCCCGCCACGCGCGAGCGCTCCGTGTTCAACACGCGCCCCGGCGAGCAGATGCCGCTGCGCATCCTGCTGGTGGAGGACAACCCCACCAACCAGAAGCTGGCGCTGCTGGTGCTGGAGCGGCTGGGCTACCCGGCGGACACCGCGAACAACGGCCGCGAGGGGCTGAACCTCCTGGCGCGCAAGCGCTACGACGTCGTGCTGATGGACGTGCAGATGCCGGAGCTGGACGGCTTGGCGACGACGCGCCAGCTGCGCCAGGAAATGCCCGTCAGCGAGCAGCCGTGGATCATCGCCATGACGGCCAACGCGATGACGGCGGACCGCCGCGAGTGCCTGGACGCGGGCATGGACGACTTCCTCAGCAAGCCCATCCGCGTGGAGGAGCTCATCTCCGCGCTGCGCCGCGCCTGGGAGCGCCTGCCGGGAAAGCCCGGGGGCGTCCCCGTCGCCCGTGCTCCGGAGGCCCCGCGCATGGGGGCCCCGCGCATCCGGGGGCTGGAGGCGGGCGCGCTGGAGCGGCTGTGGCAGTCCCTGGACGGGCAGGTGGAGCGGATGCTCCCGGAGCTCGTGGACACCGCGCTGGAGAGCATGCCCCGGTTGATGGAGGACGCGCGCGGGGCGCTCGCGCGCGGCGAGCTGGAGAACCTGGCGCGCGCCGCGCACACGCTCAAGTCCAACGCGGCCTACTTTGGCGCGGCCATGCTGGAGTCGCTGTGCTGGGACATCGAGCAGCGCGCGGACGCCCGGGTGATGGACGGGATGGAGCCGCTCGTCGCCCACTGCCAGGAGGCGCTGGAGGAGAGCCGCCGGCTCCTGGAGCAGCTCAAGGGCGCCGTGGTGCCCGGGCCCCGGCCTGACGCCTGCTAGGCCCGCTGGGGCGCGTTCGGGTCGCTGATGGTGAGCGGCTGACGCTGGCCGTCCTTCGCGACGAGGCTCGCGGTGAGGGCGAAGTCCGGCCCCATGCGCAGCTCCAGCGTGGTGGGGCCCGGGTGGGCCACGCGCCAGTCCGGCTCGATGCGCACGGTGCCCAGGAGCTCGCGCTCCACGGTGGTGCGATCCAACGCCTCGAAGAGCGCCACCGGCACGGGGCCGGGCCAGGGCGGCAGCTCCAGGTCCACGGTGCGCGTGCCGGGCACGGGCGTGTTGGCGGGGAGCACCTCGTGCTGGCCGCCGCCGGGCACCATGGCGCCAATGGGCATGGGCACCACGTCCGACAGGCCGCTGATGCCGCGCGCCAGGTTGCGCCCCAGGATGGCCGCGCCCACGGCCACGCCCAGCTCCGGGTGCACTTCCTTGTCCGACGACAGCTTCTTGAAGTGGGCCAGGCGCTTGCGGATGGCGGGCATGCGCGTCTGGCCGCCCACCATCACCAGCTCGTCGATGGCGTCCGGCTTCAGGCCCGCCTTCTCCAGCACGTCGTCGCACGCGGCGGCGGTGCGCTCGATGAGCTGGAACACCATGGCCTCCATCCGCTCGCGGGTGAGCGTGACGTGGAAGTCCACGAAGGCGCCGTCCTTCTGCGTGATGCAGGGGATGCGGATGGGGACGGACGCGCCGCTGGAGAGCGCCATCTTCGCGGACTCGGCGGCGAACACCAGGCGCTGCATCACGACCTTGTTGCCGCGCAGGTCGATGCCGTGCTCCTTCTGGAAGTCGTCCACCAGCGCTTCCACGATGGCTTCGTCGAAGTTGGCGCCGCCCAGGAACGCGTCGCCGCCGGTGGCCAGCACCTTCACCACGCGGTTCTGCACGGACATGAGCGTGACGTCGAAGGTGCCGCCGCCCAGGTCGAACACCATCACCGTCTGCTCGGGGTTTCGCAGGTTGGCGTAGTAGAGGGCCGCGGCGGTGGGCTCGTTGACGATGGCGCGCACGCGCAGGCCCGCCTTCTGGGCGGCGTGGCGGATGGCCTCGCGCTGGCGGATGCTGGCGTGCGCGGGCACGGTGAGCACGCACTCCTGGAACGGGGCCCCGGCCGCGTGCGTGGCCAGCGTGTTGAGGTGCTTGAGGATGAAGTGCGCCACGTCGATGAGCGGCGTCACCTTCCCGTACACCTCCACGGCGGTATAGCCGTCCGGGCCCTCCACCAGCTCGAAGGCGAAGCGGCCCCGGTGGCGGGCCACGTATTCGGACTGGAAGCGGCGGCCCAGGAAGCGCTTGGCGCCGAAGATGGTGTGGCGCGGGTCGTCGATGATCTGCCGCCGCGCCGCCGGGCCGACGATGGCCTTGTCTCCCGCGTGGAACCACGCGATGGAGGGCAGGGTGAGGCTCTTGTCCGCGATGGGCACCACGCGCAGCTTGTTCGCCTTGTCGAAGAAGGCCGCCGCGGTGTTGGTGGTCCCGAAGTCAATGCCGAGGATGGGGGCGGCGCTCGTGCTCATGTGGGGCCGCCATCCTCGCACGTCCCGCCGCGCCGGGGCACCCGGCACGGCGGGCGGGATGTGCTCAGGGGTGCTCCCGGCCGCCACCATTCGCCTGGGCGCGGAGGTCGGTTGAACCCACCGTGTCAGGGTCCGGGCGGCGTGTTGTAGCCGGCGTCGCCGTAGGGCCTCAGGCGCTCCAGCCACATCTCCTCCAGCACCTTCAATTCCTCCACGGGCGGTGGGCCACCGGGCTCCTCGCGGGGCTTGAGCCGGTCCAGCACCTCGAAGGAGAAGGCCGCCTCGCCGTGGCGCTCCCAGTCCGCCTGCAACGCGGGGACGCGGTGCATGCGCTGGGCGAACTCGAACCGGAGGCGGTTGAACATCGCGGTCAGGTTGAGGGCATGGCCCACGAACAGCTTGCCGTTGGCGTGGCAGCGGATGGCGTAGATGCCCATGGGCACCTCCGCTTCCTTGTACGCGCGCTTGCGCTCCGCGCGGGCCGCGCGCGAGTCGTCACCGGACGCCATGGTGACCTCCGAAGCCCCGCGAGACGAGCTTCGCCTCCAGCCGCGCCTTCGCGTCAGGGTCGCGCGGGCGCACCCAGTCGTGGCCCAGCCGCTCCCAGTCCGCGTCGCGCGAGTCGATGCCCAGCGCCTGGAGGAAGTCGGCCTCGCAGATGAAGCACTGCTCGCGGAAGGGGAAGAGGAAGCCACCCTGCGCGGCCAGGGAGCGAGCGGCCTCCTCGTACGTGGAGAACCACCGGTTGAGGAACGTGCTCTGGCCCTTCTGGAAGAAGGCGCGCGTGTCCAGCGCGTGCGCCCGGGCCTCCAGGGCCTGCTTCAGCTCCGACCAGGTGGTGTGCCCGGCTTCCCGCGCGACGACGGCGAGCCCGTGCTTGTGCCGCACGGTGTCCCGGCGCGCGAGCACCTCGCCCAGGGACAGGGCCGCGAAGAAGGGCAGGGCGCGCATCCGCTCCGCGGCGCGCGTGGCGCGGGCCGTGTCGGACGAGTCCAGGTCCTTGAGGAGCAGGGACGCGCGGACCTTGTATTCATGAAGCGTGACGGGGAGGGTGCTGCCGGTTCCCATGACGAATCCTCCGGTGCTGGCCCTCACCCGTTGGGGGACCGTGGAAGGACTTCATCAGGAGTCTGGCGACAGCGGGTGAAGCGAGGGTGACGTCGTCTTTCCGGGCGGCGGGCACCCCTCGGCACCCGTGGGACGAATAGACCAGACGTGCCGCGCGGGCGTCAACGCGGCCAGGGACGTGCGGCCAGGAGGGCGCCCCTTGATTCGGTCCATCCCCAGAGGGGCATGTGCCGGGTATGGTCCGGCGATGACGTCCGAACGCGCACGAACAGCCCCCTCCGCGGACGACCTTGCTGCCTCCGAGCCGGAGGCCGTGCGGATCCTGGAGGGAGGCGCGGAGATCATCTCCGGGGCGATGCGCCCCCATGCGGAGCTGGAGGCCATGCTGTCGGCCGGTGGCTGGAAGCGCCGCTTCCTGAAGCAGCCGGAGCGGGTGTCCGCGTTCGTGGCGGGGGCCGAAGCGGTGCGGGAAGCGCTGGCGCGTGTGCACCGCCGCGCGGAGGTGGAGGCGTGGACCGAGGACATGCCCGTCCTGCGACAGGCACGGGCGCTGTCCACGCAGCGCGAGCGCCTCACCCGGCTCGCGCGACAACGGCTGGACACGTTGACGGTCGCGCCTCCGGACGTGACCCTCGAAGAGGCGCTGACGCGGTTGGAGGCATTGCTTCGCCAGCCTGTCAGCAAGGCGCTGAAAGAGGGCGAGGTGCTCGTCTTCGAGCCCGACTACGGCGGTTCGAGGGGGAAGCCAGGCCCAGGCGTGGGCGGCATGAACGTGCCCTCTCGCTATCTCCTGCCGGTTCCGTTGGGCGCCTTGCTCCTCACCCTCCTCATGGTCTCGGGGCTTCCCGGGGCCAGGGAGCTGGGACTGGCCCTCATGGGGCTCTCCATTGGAGGCGTCCTGCTGTGGCCCCAGCTGCGCTCCGGCAGGGTGCGGATCACCAGCGAGCGGCTCCTCTGGACGCCCGTGTTCGGCGAGGCACAGGAGGTGCGTCTGGACTCGATCGCGGATGACGGCGTCCACCTGGACAGGAGCCAGTTCGACCTGGAGGTGACGGGCGACCGTCGGCTGCGCGCGCGCAGCGTGTCGGATGCCCTTCATCTGATGGTCGCGCTGGAGCTGCACCGTCGGCCACCCCTCCTCGGCGCGGCCCGGTCGGGCGTGCAGTTGGAGGACGTCGCCCTCCTCCCCGCGAAGGTGGGGGATGTCGAGGGTGTCTGCGTCCTGCGTCCCCACGCGTTGGCGTTCATCCCAGACAGGCGCGGCCCCCAGGCGCTTCAGGCCGTCACCGGAAGACCCACGTCGCTGAAGGGATTCGAGGCGGACCGGGTGTTGGAGGCGTTGCGCTGGCTGCCCGCGGAGGAGTTCGACGCCTGTGTCTCACGCGTGGTGAAGGCCACGGGCGGCCTTGCCTGGGCCGCGGGAGATGCGCACTTCGTTCCGGGCCCGCCGATATGGGTGGCGATCCGGATCAAGCGCGGTGAGCAGGTGCTGCTCGGCCGGGCGGAGTGGCACGACCGCGCCGCCGCCGAGCGGATTCTTCAGGGATGGCACCCGCGCCCCGCGCTTCCGCCCCCAGAGTAGGGAGCGGCCAATGCGGGCACCTACGATTCAGATTGTCCGCGGCGCAGGCCCAGGGCCTTCATCTTCTTGTAGAAGTGACCCCGCTCCAGGTCGAGGATCCGCGCCGCCTCCGTCACGTTGTCATGCGTGTGGGCGAGCACCCGCTGGATGATCTCCCGCTCCGCGTCCTCCACCTGCTCTCGGAAGGTCTGGTCCACGCGAGCCTTCCAACCGCCCGGGTTCGAGGGCGCGGGCTCGGCGGGCGCCGCCACCACCGGAGCGGGCTGCGCGGCGGGCACGTCACCGCCCACGGTAGGCTCGGGCATGGGGGGCAGGGGACGGCCCCGGGGCAAAAGCTCCAGCGCGTCCGTGCGCGAGACGACCGGCCCCTCGCAGAGGATGGCCAGGCGCTCCACCAGGTTGCGCAGCTCGCGCACGTTGCCCGGGTAGTCATACGCGCTCATCACCGCGAGCGCGTCCGGCGACAGCGCCAGGGGCCGCCGCCCGTTCTTCGCGCACGCCTCGCGCAGGAACGTGTCGATGAGGTCCGGCAGGTCCTCGCGGCGCTCGCGCAGCGGCGGCGAGTGGATCTGCACGACGTTGATCCGGTAGTAGAGGTCCTCGCGGAAGCGCCCCGCGGCGATCTCCTTCTCTAGATTCTTGTTCGTCGCGGCGATGACGCGCACGTCCACCTTGAGCGTCTCCGCGCCGCCCACGCGCTCCAATTCGCCCTCCTGGAGCACGCGCAGCAGCTTGGACTGCATCGCGGCCGGCATGTCGCCAATCTCGTCCAGGAAGAGGGTGCCCTCGTGCGCCAGCTCGAACTTGCCGCGCCGCACGCTCACCGCGCCGGTGAAGGCGCCCTTCTCGTGGCCGAACAGCTCGCTCTCGATGAGGTCGTGCGGCACCGCGGCGCAGTTGAGCTTCACGAACGGCCCGCCCTTGCGCCGGGAGTTCTGGTGCAGCGCCCGGGCAATCAGCTCCTTGCCGGTGCCGTTCTCACCGGTGATGAGCACGCGCCCCTCGCTGGGCGCCGTCCGCTGGATGAGGGAGAAGATGCGCTGCATGGCGGGCCCGCCGCCCACCATGTCGAAGCGGCCCAGCTGCGCGCGCAGCTCCTGCAACTCCTCCATCGCCGCCTGGTGCTTGAGCGCGTTGCGCAGCGCCACCAGCAGCCTGTCCCGCGCCAGCGGCTTCTCCAGGAAGTCGCGCGCCCCCAGCTGCGTCGCCTTCACCGCAGTGTCGATGGTGCCGTGGCCGGACATCATGATGACGGGCAGGTCCGGCTTGAGCTCCGTGAGCCGCGCCAGCACCGTGAGGCCGTCCATGTCCGGCATCTTCACGTCCATCAAGACGGCATCCACCGGCCGCGCGCTGACCACGTCCAGCGCCACCTGCCCGCTGCTGGCCAGCTCCGTGCGGTAGCCGGCCAGCTGCAACGACTGGCTCAGGGTGAGGAGGATGTTCTTTTCGTCATCAACGATGAGGACCGCAGCGGGCATGGGCAAACCGTTCACACTCTCACGGAAATAATCGGGGCATCAAGGGTCTCGTGTTGCCCCCGGGGCCGAGGAAAAGACAAATCTTTTGACTCTCCCCGGTGGGTCCGACTACACGCGACAGGCCGGGCCCACCCTCTGTGGGCCTCTCTTTTCCCGTGGTTGCTGTCGGAGGAATGATGCGCCGGATTTCGCTTTGGGCCGGGTTGGCCCTCGCCGTGGCCGTGCTGACCGGGTGCCCGCCCACCTACCCCAAGTGCAACAACGACGAACAGTGCCAGGAGAAGGGCGAGGTCTGCGTCCAGGGCCAGTGCCAGGAGTGCGCGACGGACGCGAACTGCCGCGAGGGCTTCACCTGCCAGGCCAACAAGTGCGCGCCCAAGCCTCCTGAGTGCACCACGGACGCGGCCTGTGGCTCCGGCCGCATCTGCGAGGCCGGCAAGTGCGCCGAGGCCCAGTGCAAGGACGACTCCGCGTGCAACGGTGGCAAGTGCCAGGCCGGCCGCTGCCAGGCCCCCAAGGACACCTGCTCCGCCAGCACCGACTGCGGTGAGGGCCAGGAGTGCCAGTCCGGCAAGTGCGTGACGGCCGACGCCAGCTCCAAGTGCGACTACTCGCCGGTGCCCTTCGGCTTCAACGAGTCCACCCTGGACTCCAGCGCGCAGTCGCGCCTGGGCGAGCTGGCGGCCTGCATCAAGGCCAGCCAGGGCAAGATCACCCTGGGCGGCCACGCGGACGAGCGCGGCACGGAGGAGTACAACCTCCAGCTGTCCAACCGCCGCGCCGCGGCCGTGAAGCGCTACCTGGTCGACCTGGGCGTGCCGTCCAACCGGCTGTCCACGGTGGGCTATGGTGAGACCCGCCCGCTGTCCAGCGCCGGCACCGAGGAAGGCTGGGCGGAGAACCGCCGCGTGGAGTTCCAGCGCTAGTTCTGGGGTAGGCTCTGGCGCGCATGGCCGCCCTAGAGTCGGAAACACGCCAGTCCTATCTCGTCTTCGCGTGTGGAAGCAGTTGGTACGCGGTGCCCGCGGAAGCCGCGGCGGAGGTCGTCACCTTCCCCGAGCTGACGCGGGTACCGGGTTCCCCGCCCCACCTGCTGGGTGTGTTCGCGCACCGGGGTGAAGTCATCCCCGTCGTGGACATGAGCCTGCTGGTGGGCGGGGTTTCCGCCGGGTCCCGCCGCGCCGTCCTGGTGCGGCTGGCCCGGGGAACGCTGGCCCTCACCGCCAGCAACGTCGCCGGTGTGTCCGCGCTGATGGGACCGCTGGAGCCCCTGGGCCCCTCGGGCGTGCACGTCCACCTGCGCGGCCCCGTGAAGAGCGGCTCGCGCGACGTGGCCGTCATCGACCCGGAAGGCCTCTTCGACCACCTCAGCCAGGGCGGATAGGCCGCATGCTTCCCGCGGGCCGGGTCGAGGGGACGCTCCTGTGCCACGTGGGGCCGCACCGCATCGCCTTCGAGGCGGGCGAGGTGGCCTCCATCGCCGCGCCGGACGCGGGCACCGTGTCCGCCCACCGGGCCTTCCTGGGGGCAGGAGGTGCCCAGCGCGTGCTGGTGACCGCCACCGGAGAGACGGTGGGCGTGGACGGGCTGGAGATCGACTCGGAGGTGCTGTCCGTGCTGCCGCCCTCGCCGGTGGTGGCGGGGGCCTCCGGAGGCAGCCTGCGCGGCTTCGTGATTACGCGCGGGGTGCTCTGGCCGCTCTTGCGCCTGGACGCCTTCCAACGCTACCTGCGCGGGCTGGACGGGGAGGGCGCATGATGGCGCCGCTGGAGCTTCGCTCCCTGGGCCGCTGGACGACGCGGCCCCGCATCCCGGGCAGCTGCCTGGGCGTGGGCATCGCGTTCCTCCACATCCACCTGTCGCACACGCTGCCGGAGGCCGGGCGCACGCCGCTGACGTGGCTGATGTTCTGCGCGCTCGTGCTGTTCATCAGCGTGGGGTACGCGCGTGACACGCGGGCCCTGCGCACGCTCTTCGCGCTGGGCGAGGGCCGGCTGCCCGCCACGTCCGAGCACCTGCTGGTGGCGGTCCAGGAGGTGGCGGCCATCCCCGGCCGCAGCTTCTGGTTCGTGATGCAGGGCTGGCTGGGCGGCACGCTGACGGTGGCCCTGGCCTTCCCCACCCTGGCGGACGTGCCGTGGACGGAGGGCGTGCGGGTGATGGTGCTGGGGCTGTCCATCGGGCCCCTGAGCGCCATGCTCACCTACCTGATGGTGGTGCGCCGCGCGCGGGCCACGCTGGACCGGCTGGTGTCGCTGGGGCCGGCGCCGCTGGAGGTGCTGGCCGCGCTGCCGCCCCGGCGCATGCACATCCGCCGCCGGCTGGTGGTCTTCACCGCCATCGCCGTCCTGAGCCCGTCGCTCTTCATCCTGGACGTGGCCTTCACGCGCACGGTGACGGTGGTGGACGCGTGGACGCAGGCCACCACGCCGGAGGCGCGCAAGGAGGTGATGGCGCGGGCTCGCGAGGCGGACGGGCCACCCCTGGGGCTCATCGCGGGGCTCGTCACGCTGCTCATCCTGGGCACCGCGGCGCTCGCGGGCACGGCGCTGTCGGAGCCCCTGCGCGCCATCACCGAGGACGCGACGCGCATCGCGCGCGGCGAGGTGCGGCCCCCGCGCGTCATCCATGCCGAGGACGAGGTGTGGGCCACCTCCGCGGCCTTCACCCAGATGCAGGTCCAGCTGGTGCAGGCCCTGTCGCAGCTCAAGCGGGCGGGCATCCAAATCTCCTCCACCACCGAGCAGCTGGTGGCCACCAGCACGGAGCAGGAGGTGGGCGCGGACGAGCAGGCCGGGGCGCTCAACGCCACCAGCGCGACCACGGAGGAGCTGGCCCGGTCCGCGCAGCAGATCGCCGACAACGCGGAGTCCGTGTCCGCCATCGCGGAGACGACCTTCGGCGCGGCGCAGTCCGGCCAGCGCGGCGCCACCGCCTTCCTGGGCGCCATGCAGCGCATGCGGGAGGACAACGAGGCCATCGCGGAGGCGGTGGTGCGCCTCAACAAGCGCGTGCAGCAGATTGGCAAGGTGGTGGAGTTCATCAACGAGATCGCCGACAAGTCGGACCTGCTGGCGCTCAACGCGGAGCTGGAGGGCACCAAGGCGGGCGAGGTGGGGCGGGGCTTCTCGCTGGTGGCGGCGGAGATGCGAAGGCTGGCGGAGAACGTCATCCGCTCCACGAAGGAGATTGAGGGCCTCATCGGGGAGATCCGCGACGCGACGAACGGCGCGGTGATGGCCACGGAGGCGGGCCTGAAGACGACGGAGCTGGGCACGCTGCTGGCGGCGCAGGTGGACGACAGCCTGAGCCTCATCCTGGAGCTGGCGCGGCAGACGTCGCACGCGGTGCGCAGCATCTCGCTGGCGACGCTGCAGCAGCAGACGGGCACGGATCAGCTCGCGGCGGCCATGGGGGACATCCTGCGCGTCACCGAGCAGAACGCCGCGGCCACCAAGCAGATGGTGGCGGCCAACGCGGACCTGTCCACCCTGGCGGCGGACCTGCAGCACGTGGTGCAGCGCTTCCACGTCGAGCCGCCCGGCGTCGAGTCCACCGGAGCTTCCGGCGGGGCCCCCGGCCTGCCTGGCGCGACGGGAGGCGGGTGACATGGACCACTCCTCGCGCGCGGACTCCCGGCGGGCCGCCTTCAGCCAGCAGCTGATGTTCCCCGTGCCGCTGGCGAACCTGGTGGGCTCCACGCTGGGGCTGCACTTCGCGTCGCTCGTGGTGGGCAGGGACCTGAAGCTGCCATTGGGCGAGCTCGTCGCCCTGGTGGTGGGCGTGAGCGCGCTGCACATGCTCCTGGGTGTAGGTGTGTCCCTGCGCCGCTTCCCCCGGCTGCGGGCCCTCGAGCGAGGAGCGCTGCCGCCCACGCCGGAGCACCTGGCGAAGGCGGTGGGGGAGGTGGCCCGCGCGCCGGGCGAGGCGTTCTTCCGCTCGCTGGGGTTGTGGGCGCTGACCACGGGCGTGGTGGCGATGGCGCTCGGGTCGGCGGGGATCCTGTCTGGGAAGGAGACCCTGCGGGTCGCGGGGCTGGGGGCGCTGTTCGGCCCGCTCTCGTCGCTGCTCGTGTACGGGCTCGTCACGTTGAGGGCGCGGCGCGGCGTGCTGTGGGTGGCGGAGCAGGGGCTGTCGCACGCGCAGGTCATCGCCGCGCTGCCCCGGCGCTCGCGCATCCGCGCGCGGCTGGTGGCCTTCACCGCCATCTGCGTGGTGACGCCCGCGGTGATGTGCGCGCAGGTCGTCACGGCGCTGACGGACCGGCTCTTCCACCGGCTGGTGGGCGCGGACAGCCCGGTCGCGCAGGGCGCGCTGGTGGACGCGTACACGTCCAGCGCGCTCCTGTGCACGGTGGTGTTCGGCCTGGCGCTGGCCACGGCGTACCTGGGTGGCACGCTGCTGGGGCGGCCCATGCGGGAGCTCTCTGGCGAGGCGCGCCGCATCGCCGCGGGCGACCTGGCCAGCCCCCGGCTGGTGCCCGCGGAGGATGAGGTGTGGGCGGTGTCCGCGGCCTTCACCACGATGCGCACGCACCTGGCGGACGTGCTCGCGGAGCTGCAGCGCGCGGGCTCGCAGATTTCGGCCACCACGGAGGAGATCCTCAGCACCTCCGGGCGCTACGAGGCCGGCGCCGCGGAGCAGGCCAGCAGCCTGGACGAGACGAGCGCCACCACGGAGGAGCTGGCGCGCTCGGCGAAGCAGATCGCCGAGAACGCGAGCTCGGTGGCGGAGATCGCCCAGCGCACGCTGGCGGCGGCCCAGGGGGGACAGCGCAGCGCGGAGTCCTTCCTGGGGGCCATGTCGCGCATGCGCCAGGACAACCAGGCCATCGGCTCGGCGGTGGGGCGGCTGGACAAGCGCGTGCAGCAGATTGGGAAGATCGTCGAGTTCATCAACGGCGTCGCCGACAAGTCGGACCTGCTGGCGCTCAACGCGGAGTTGGAGGGCACCAAGGCGGGCGAGGTGGGGCGGGGCTTCTCGCTGGTGGCGGCGGAGATGCGCAGGCTGGCGGAGAACGTGCTGGAGTCCACCAAGGAGATTGAAGGGCTCATCGAGGAGGTGCGCGAGGCCTCCGCCGCCGCGGTGTCGGTGACGGGCGGCGGCGTGCGCGCGGTGGAGACGGGGACGGGCCTGGCGGAGCAGGTGTCCGAGTCGCTTCGGCAGATTGTCGACCTGGCGGGGCGGACGTCGGACTCGGTGCGGATCATCTCCCGGTCCACGCAGCAGCAGCAGGCGGGGACGGATCAGCTCGCGGAGACGATGGCGGACATCCTGCGCATCACCCAGCAGAGCCTCAACGCGACGAAGCAGGTGGGCGCGGCGAACGGGGACCTGTTGGGGCTGGCGCAGGACCTGCGCGGCGTGGTGGAGCGCTTCCAGATCCACCAGGCGACCCTGCGCAAGGGGGGCGGCGGGTGAACCCCAGCGAGCGGCTCCTCAAGCAGTTCCGCGACCTGGTCACGGTCCGTCTGGAGCGCATCAACCGCTCCCTGATGGAGCTGGAGTCCGGGGGCAACCTGGAGGCCGGGCAGCGGGTGCTGCGCGAGCTGCACGGGCTCAAGGGCGAGGCCCGGATGATGGGCTTCAGCGAAATCAACACGCTCGCGCACGAGATGGAGGAGCTGGTCCGGTGCGCGGAGCCGCAGCGCTACCGGCTGTCGTCGGAGTCCACCGACGCGCTGCTCGCCACGGCGGACACGGTGCTCGCGCTGTCGGGCGCGCTCCAGGCGGGGGAGCCGCTGCTGGCGGTGGAGACGCTGGTGGCCACGCTGCAGCAGCGGGTCAGCGTGGAGTCCGCGCGTCCGGCGGAGGGCGGCCGGGCTTCGAAGTCAGAGGGCACATCGCACCTCATCGTGACGGACCGCCGGGAGCCGTCTGGGGCCGTGGTGGTCCCCTCGCACTGGAGCACGCCCGCCTCACGCCCGGACGCTCCGGCGGCAGGCGCATCCCCGGGAGCCGCCGCCTCGCAGCTCCTCGCCACGGCCCTCCGGACGGAGCCACCCGGGAGTCTGGCGGGAACGCACGGGGAGCCGGCTGCCTCGGGGCATTCGCATCTCGTGGCTCCGGTGACGGCGGGCCCGGGGAGCCCTCACCTCGTCAGCCCCGCGCCGGGCACGTCCGCGAACCCGCCCCCCGCGAGCCCAGCCGCGTCGCCCGGCACGCGGATGGTCGACACCGCCCGCTCGCGCCCGCCCGCCGCGCCGAAGCACGCAACCGCCACGGTGCGCACCGGCGACGTCCGCATGGACACGGCCGTGCGCATCGGCGTGGCCAGCCTGGACATGCTCACCAGCGCGGTCACCAACCTGGGCCAGGTGGCCCGCCGCCGCGAACTGGCCACCGCGCGCCGCCTGGAGCTCGTGCGCGAATTGAGCGAGCTGGCCCGCGCCGCGGAGGACCTGGGCCCCGCGGGCGTCGCGCTCGCGGAGCGCCTGGGCCGCGCCAAGGAGCTGGCCGCCACCCTGCACCGCGAGGCCAAGCTGCTCGCCAACGCGGAGCTGCGCGACCTGGATCAGGTGTCGGAGGAGATCCAGGGCCTGCGCATGCTGCCCCTCTCCGTCCTCTTCGAACCCTATCCCCGCATGGTCCGTGACCTGGCGCGGGACCTGGGCAAGGAGGTGGAGCTCGTCGTGGACGGCGAGGACACCCGCGCGGACCGCTCCGTCGTGGAGGCCCTGCGCGAACCGCTCATGCACCTGGTCCGCAACGCCCTGGACCACGGCCTGGAGACGCGCGTGGACCGCGTCGCCTCTGGCAAGCACCCCCGGGGCTGCCTCACCCTGCGCGCCGCCCGCGAGGGCAGCCGCATCATCCTGCGCGTGGAGGACGACGGCGCGGGCATGGATCCAGCGCTCCTGCGCCGCGTGGCCGTGCGCCGGGGCGTCCTGGACGAGCCCGCCGCCAACGCCCTGTCCGACGCCGCCGCGCGCGAGCTCGTCTTCCTCCCCGGCTTCACCTCGCGCGACGTGGTCACCGACCTGTCAGGTCGGGGCGTGGGGCTGGATGCCGTGCGGACCTCGCTCCAGGCCCTGGGCGGCGACGTGGGCGTGGAGTCCGCGCCCGGCTGGGGCACCATCTTCACCCTGCGCGTCCCGGTGTCCCTCACCGTGGCGCCCCTGCTCTTCGTCCAGGTCTTCGACGAGACGCTCGCCCTGAGCGCCGTCCACGTCTCCCGCGCCCTCAAGGTGGACGCCTCCGAGGTGGGAGAGGTCGCGGGCCGTCCCACCCTCCGGATGGAGGGACGCGTGCTGCCCTTCGCCTCGCTGGCGTCGCTCCTGGGGCTGGCCACCGAGCGCCCCGCCCGGGAGGGCGAGCTGGTGCTGGTGGTGAAGGGCCAGGGCATGGAGGCCGCACTGGCGGTGGACCGCGTCTTGGAGGAGCGCGTCCAGGCCATCCTCCCCTTGAAGGGCATCCTCGCGCGCTACACGCACCTCACCGGGGCCACGTCGCTCGCGGACGGGCGGCTGGCCATGGTGCTGTCCGCGGCCGCGCTGGCGGCGGGCGTGCACGGCACCGCGCCCCTGAAGCTCGCCCGGCCCCCGGTGCGGGCC